>DATMXJ010000242.1:0-3448 GCA_035561675.1 Thermoplasmatota archaeon | reverse complement strand
GTATAACTCTGCTTGTCACCAGCTACCTCTTCTGGTGTGCCAACCGCAACGATCTCTCCGCCGAGATCACCGCCTTCTGGACCGAGGTCGATGATGTGATCTGCGCATTTTATCACTTCCATGTTATGTTCGATGACGACGATGGTGTTGCCCATGTTCACTAGGCTGTTGAGCACATCGATGAGTTTCTTGGTATCATGGAAATGAAGCCCGGTGGTCGGCTCATCAAGAAGGTAGAGAGTTCGTCCTGTGCTTTTCTTTGATAATTCCCGCGTCAATTTGATCCGCTGCGCCTCCCCACCTGAAAGAGTCGTGGAGCTTTGACCGAGTTTAATGTAGTTTAAACCTACTCGTGAGAGTGTTTCAAGTTTCTTGCGGATATAAGGGATGTTTTCGAAGAGGTCAAGGGCCTCCTCGACACTCATCGCAAGGACATCCGCTATCGATTTTCCTTTATACGACACCTCAAGGGTTTCTTTGTTGTAACGTTTTCCTTTGCACTCCTCACATTCCACGTAGATGTCCGGGAGGAAGTTCATCTCTATCTTGATAAGACCGTCGCCTTGGCATGTTTCGCATCGTCCGCCAGGCACATTGAAAGAGAAGCGACCTGCTCGATATCCCCGGAGTTTCGCCTCAGGGGTCAGGGTGAAGATGGTTCTGATCTCATCGAATACTTTTGTGTATGTCGCTGGGTTGCTGCGTGGGGTTTTGCCTATCGGGCTTTGGTCGATGACGATGACCTTATCAATCTCTGAATCGAACGCTATCTCGTCATGTTTCCCTGGCGGATCTCGTGATTCATGGAGTTTTTTCATCAGACCTTTGTAGAGAATTTCATAAATCAGTGTTGATTTCCCGCTTCCGGAAACCCCGGTTATGACGGTGAAGACTCCGATGGGGATGTGTACATCGATGTTTTTGAGGTTGTTTTCTTTGCATCCTTTGATATGAATATGTTTCGTGGTCTTTCGTCTGGTCTCTGGGACTAGTATCGCCTTTTTTCCAGAGAGATACTGTCCGGTAAGCGAGCGGGGGTTGTGTTCGATCTGATGTGGCGTCCCTTTGGCGATGATCTTCCCCCCATGGATTCCAGCACCAGGGCCCATGTCGATGACATAGTCGGCATGACGTATGGTTTCTTCGTCATGTTCAACGACGATCAGGGTGTTTCCCAGGTCGCGTAAGCGTTGCAATGTCTGTATAAGTTTTTTATTATCTCTCTGATGCAACCCGACCGATGGTTCATCAAGAATGTAGAGGACTCCCATGAGGTTCGATCCGATCTGGGTCGCTAACCGTATCCGTTGGGCTTCCCCGCCGGAGAGTGTACCTGCGTTTCGTGAGAGTGTGAGATAATTCAACCCGACGTTGTCTAAGAATTTTAATCGTGCATTGATCTCTTTTAGGATCAGATGGGCGATCTCCTCTTGTTTTTTTGTCAGGTGGAGCGTTTCAAAGAAGTGTAGCGACTGCTTGATTGACATATCGGTGAGATCGATGATGGATTTCTGAGCGATTTTGATGGAGAGTATTTTTTGTTTTAATCGTTTCCCATGGCAGGTGGGGCATGGGCTGATGCGCATGAATCGCTCCATGTCTTGTCTGCGGTATTCCGATTCGGTCTGTTTGTAGAGTCGTTCTGATTGAGGGATGAGTCCTTCCCATGTCCCGATATGGGAGTAGTGTGCGTCACCGTTTTTCATGACGAAGTTAAAACGGATTGGCTCTGACGATCCGTACATGATCGCATCGTATTGCTGTTCGTTGAGGTTTTTTATGGGGGTGAAGATATTAAATCCGTAATGTTTTGCAACCGCTCCGAGATAGTTGTTCCTCCAGCTGTCCCTGATGGTTTTGTACAAGGCGATCGCACCGTCGGCGATGCTGAGTTCTTTGTTTGGGATGATAAGGTCTTGGTCAAATTCCATTTTGATGCCAAGTCCGTGGCATGCTTCACAGGCGCCGAAGGGGCTGTTAAAGGAGAACATGCGCGGCTGGAGCTCTTCGAAGACCGTGCCGCAAATAGGACAGGCCATGGTCGATGAGTAGATATGCTCATGGCTGGTTGCATCTAACGCGATGAGCAGGCCGTCGGATTTCTGTAAGGCTTGCTCACAGGCTTCTGCCAGTCGAGCAGTGTCGGATGTTTCGACGCGGTCGATCACAATGTCGATATCATGTTTCTTGTAACGCTCTAAGGGTATTTTCTCATCAGTTCGATGGATGGTTTTGTTAACGCGGATCCTGGTGTATCCTTCTTTATTCAAATCTTTGAAGAGTTGTTCATAGGTGCCTTTCTTCTGACGGATTATTGGTGAGAGAATGGTGATTGTCCCTATCAGTTCTGCTGCGATTCTCGTTGAGATTTTCTGTGGTGATTGCGACTCGATTTTTATGTTGTGCGTCGGGCAGTACGGGGTGCCGATGCGGGCGAAGAGTAAGCGGAGGTAATCGTAGATTTCTGTGGTGGTCCCGACAGTGCTACGTGGGTTCTTGCTAGTTGTTTTTTGTTCGATGGAAATCGCAGGGGATAATCCTTCGATGCTGTCGACATCTGGTTTGTTCATCAGGCCTAAGAACTGGCGTGCGTAGGCAGAGAGTGATTCGACGTAGCGTCGTTGTCCTTCTGCATAGAGCGTGTCAAATGCGAGGGTGGATTTCCCTGAGCCTGAGATCCCTGTGATGACGATGAGTTTGTCCCTGGGAAGCTCTAGGGTGATGTTTTTTAGGTTGTGTTCTCGTGCTCCTTTGATGATGATTTTTTTCACTGGAAATCCCCTTTGAAAATAGTGATAATATATACAGATATATACATTTTATTGATACAATGTGGCCGAATGTTATATCGGTTAGTTCTCCGGCAAGCACTCTCCCATATTCAAGGTTTTCTAAAGGGTCATCGAAAGTATCTATTCAGAACCATACTCTATTGGTTTTTATACTTTAATGATAAAAAATCAAAGAGTAAAGAAAGAAAAAAGGATAGCACTCAACAGCCTTCCAAATAACCAATGTTTCGAAGAAAACGAACAATGATGGTTAGACTACAGGACCGCACTTGTGTTGTTATTCGGTTTCCGGAGAATACCAAGAATCGCCAGAATGAGTATCCCACCGATAATGACAAGTCCCCATCGCAAGAGCTTTAACAAAAGGATAGCTAAGGTGATGAGAATGATTTGCGGGGATGGATTGTCTTTATATTTTTGTCGAATCGCCTCCATATAGGTGGCCTCAATAGTGTTAAGATTCGTGGTCGTTGCGGATTGTGCAATTTTAACCTGCTCTGCGGTCACTGCTGGTAGCATCAGTAAAAGCAATACAACCAACAGACTACTGCCAATTAGGGTTTTTCTCATTTTATACGTCCTCCAGTTTTTTGTTATACGCCACTAGCATTTAAATGTTATCGTAACAATATAAGTTAACAAAACAGATAAAAATA
>DATMXJ010000241.1:0-2971 GCA_035561675.1 Thermoplasmatota archaeon | reverse complement strand
ATTTTAAGAAAAAAATAAAATTTATTTGCATCAAAACATTTAAATCGAAGAAGCACTATTAAGAATATGGAAGTATAAACAGAATATAAGGAGGCAATATAAAAATGGAAAAGAAATATATAAGCAAACTATTGGTAATAGGAGTATTATTCCTATTCCTTGGAGCAAGTGCCACACTAGGGAGTGCGAATCGAGCATGGGCGGATAATTTTAATTCGTACGCCAACGATCAATATTTAGAAGATGGAAGTCCAGGAGATGGAGGATGGGCAGGATGGGGTATTCCCCCGGACTTAACTGCCGGTGCATATGTAAGAGATGATCATTACCGTAGCAGCCCCTACTCAGTCGAGATCGCTGTCACTTCAGATCTTGTTCAGCAATTTGAAGGATACACAACAGGAGTATGGGAATTTATCGCCTGGCAATACATCCCAACCGATTTCACAGGAGATACATATTTCATCATGCTCAGTGCATACGATGGTTCTGGAGTGGAGCCTGGATGTACATGGACTGTACAATTAAAATTTAGCGGCGGGTTAATTGAAAACCAGTGGACTGCAGAAACCATGCCGTATGTCGCTGGCGCATGGAAAAAGATTAGTTGTTTAATCGATTTAGACACTGACTGGCTAACAATTAAATATAATGGACAACTTCTCGCTCAGCACGCATACACGGACGGTATTGGCGGTGGTACAGGGCCAGCAACACTAAACATCGCCGCAGTCGATCTCTTTTCAGACACGGGATCTATTGTGTATTATGACGACCTATCTCTCGGGGCACCAACAGCAGAATTAATCGCTTACTGTGGTGGACCATACTTTAGTGAAATTGGTGAAGATATCATATTCGATGGTTCTGCCGAAGGAGGAGCAGCACCCTATACCTGGGCATGGGACTTTGGCGACGGGAACACCTCAACAGAACAAAACCCGACCCACGCCTATGACGCAGCAGGCGTCTACAATGTCTCCCTCACAGTCACCGATGCCGCTGAAGAAACAGCAACTGCCACAACAACCGCAACAATCACCGCACCTTCACCCGTGCTAGAATTTGGGGCAATTACCGGTGGATTCGGTATCAAATCCTCAGTGAAAAACACCGGAGACGGAGCAGCAACAAACGTTGACTGGACGATTGCTCTTGACGGAAAATTGGTCTTCCTTGGGAAATCAACCCCGGGAACCATCGCAACCCTCGCACCTGCTGGTGATGAAGCCATAAAATCAAGTTTCATCCTTGGCTTCGGCAAAACAAACATCGTCGTATCAGCAACCTGCGATGAAGGCGTAACCGCAGAGGCAACCGCAAGTGCGTTTGTCTTCGGACCATTCGTCCTTGGAGTGAAATAATCCCTCCCCCCTTTTTTTCTTTTTTTTAATTTAATTTTGTGAATTTATTCTCAATTTTAAGAGGAATAAAAATTTATTTCTATCAAATCATTTAAACCTGAGAAGCACCATTTACAATGCTGAACGAAGACTGTCAACTTAAGGAAACAGTCTTTTAATTGAGCAAGTCCATCCAGTGTAAGAACAAAGGAAAGGATGGGTATGTTCTATCAAATAGTGGAATTGTAAGAAGATGGAAAAATCTTTGTAAGGCAGAGGGTTCACCACGAGATAAAAGTGATAGCACTTCTTGTGTATCATGCTATTCTTTCATATAAAAAGACCCATGTCATCATCCGCAATCTGGAATCATTCTTTCACGAGGTATTGCTAAAATGATATAAGAAGGGCGTCGTCTTCTTCAGCCACCCGGAGATAGTGACTCGTTATTGCTATCGATGTAACGATTGTGATGTGGGAAGGACGGTAGATCTATATCTGGAATGCCATCGACATTGAGGACCATTTGATTCTTGCGGTTTATGCTTTGGTGAGAATACGTCATTTAACGCGATATTTTTTCTGAAGAAGGTCTTTGAACTATAGTGAAAGTAAAACGAACGCATTACTTATACCAACCGGAGTGGAACTCCAGGGTATTACGGCGATTCACATTGATACAGCTTCATTTTGCAGCTTAAAGATACCCTGTTTATTGATATAATCCCCCATAGTGTCTACATCATGACTAGCCCCAGCAGTATCAATATATCCACCTTCGGACCAAAAATGCCCGCCCCATAATTCTTCTTCAAGATCAGGAGACTTCTTGAAAAGTTGTTTTGCTGTTATGCTATTACAAATCTGCATTACATCAGCCAGAGAGTACCATGGAGCTACTTCACCGAGAACATGAAGATGATATTTTGTACGACCAACAGCTTGAAAATTCAGTTAATATCTTTCTGAAATCCCTAAAAGGATTTCTTTGATGGCCTCAAAAATCTCAGTACTAATAAGATTTTTCTGTATTTGAGGACAAATACCATAAGGTATCGTATACGATAACTACAATCAGAAGCATATTTTACTTCCATCAAGCAATCATCATCAAAGAAGTGTGAACCTACCGGGGAAGATCTCCGGGGTATGTAACTCCGACAGGAATAAACCTTTCATTCTCATAGATGATGTGAAATCATATTGAACAGTGGTACATCCAGTACAAAACTCGGGTTAAACGCGTCTGTAGGTATTTCCCACACAGCACGTTACAGAATATTAGTCATTGGTCTATTGCTTGGATAGTTTTGTATAATCTTCTTCGGGAGGTATCTTAAGTTGACCGCCTCATCATGAAATGGGTAACATCTTGTAATAATCGCTACGAAAAAGATTGTGATAAAACCACTGTTCTCATAGTGGCCCTATCATTTTTACTCTTATACGTTTATCAATTCTGAATCTTTCTGCAATGAATGATGAAATGACCTGTGCGAGAGATCACCTGATGTTCAGAACGAACGGTCCTAAGAGGAAAGCGGTCGCTGTTTTTTGAACATCATTAGCAGTCACTGTAATATCGACAGATCCAAGACCAAGAACCAATCCTGTAGTAACATCTAGAC
>DATMXJ010000240.1:0-2792 GCA_035561675.1 Thermoplasmatota archaeon | reverse complement strand
CATACAACCAAGGGGGTTTTCTTCCTCTTTTTTTCTTCTTTGAAACGGGAATCAAGACCAAAACGCTTTTACCCCCATAGGGAGTATCCGTCCCGTACATGACCCAATTACGAATCATCTTTCTAGGAACCGGTGGAAGTTGGCCGACCGTGAAACGAAACGTTTCGTCCATCGCTGTGAAAAGAGGCAGTGAAATCATTTTATTTGATTGCGGGGAAGGAACCCAACGACAGTTCCAGCAATCCAATCTAAGCTATATGCAGATATCAAAAATCTTCATCACCCATTTTCATGGTGACCATTTTCTTGGGATACCTGGTCTGATCCAAACGATGCAGTTGAACGATCGAGACAAACCTCTTCATATTTATGGTCCGAAGGGAATGGTGGAACTCACCAACCAGCTTCTCACATTGGGATATTTTCGTCCATCCTATCGTGTTATAGCTCATGAGGTCACTGACGGTGAGGAGATCAAATTCGATGGCTACAGCATATCGGCGTTAAAAGTCAGCCATAATGTCCCAGCGCTCGCATATAGCGTAAAGGAATATCAGCGTGCTGGGAAGTTTAATAAGTCCAAGGCTTTAAAAATGGGGATCCCTGAGGGACCTTTATTTAGTAAATTACAAAAAGGGCAAACAATCATACTCCCTAATGGGGAGAAAGTCACGCCAGATTTAATTTTGGGGCCTTCAAGGAAAGGTAGGAAGATCGTGATTTCAGGTGACACAAAACCATCGAATCAAATCATCGGTTTTTCAGAGGATGCAGATGTCCTTATTCATGAGGCTACCTTTGATTCACGACTTCAAGAAATTGCCAAAGAATATGGACACACGACCGCTGTCCAGGCAGCAGAGATAGCGAAAAAAGCAGGAGTTGAAAAACTGTTTTTAGTGCATATCAGCCCGCGCTATCTTGATTATCATGTACTTGAGGATGAAGCTCGCAGTGTGTTTCCCCATTCATACGCCCCAAAGGATTTTCAGGAAGTTGAGGTAAAGCTAAAGAAATAGTGACACTCTATTGTTCTTTTTCATAATAATTCTTATTTTTGATGAGGTACCAGAACATAAAAACAAACATTAACAAAAATATTATCGGTAATGATGTCCATAGAATCGTTTCAATATCAATGTAATACCAATCAGACAGGAATCGATAACCGATGAAAAAGGTATTAAAGATTAACAAAAAGATTGTGCCAAGTAGTGAAAAAATTAAGGCGATATAATATGCCCATTTTCTGAATGTAAGGAGTCCCCAACCTACCATGATTAAACCTATAGCTATCATGAAAGGGATTAATCCAAACAGAAGTATGTTGTAACTGTATATGGCGGAGAGGTACCTGGAGGTTATTGCGAGGATAAACGTCCCTATAAGTATCCAGAATATTGAAATCAAAACAATACTTGTCGGAGCAGAGGGCGTGTTTTCTGTTTCCATTGGTTGCTTACCTATAGTGTCTTTTCTTCAGAATCAGCAAGGTGATTGCAAGTGCTCCTAAGCCAAGTATCAGCTCAAAACCGGGTACACCATACCCTGTGGGTCGATGTTCATAGGATTCAATTCCCGAAGGTGTTTGTGATGTCGGTATGTACCATTCAAGGGATTGTGATCCTATGGTGTAGACGACCAAGAGGACTAAACCGAGCAAGAGAAGCAAAAGCTTTAAGTTTTTATCAATTTCCTCAACGTAGATTCCACCGATAACCATCGAGCATATGACAGTTCCAATACCAAGTAATTTGATTGAACTAGAGATTTTATATGATAAAAGATCAGTTCCGCTGCTTGGGAAGACGTTACTGATCATCGCACCGATAAAAAAGAATGCGATTCCAACGATAAGTCCAAGTGTGATTAAACTTTTCATGTTCATCTTCATTGTTTCTCATCTCCTAATAATACCGAGATGATGAGAAGAGGAAGATGTTTAACAGCAACAGAATCACCCCGAATAAAAGCAACAAGAGTTTTGTATCTTTTTCCATTTTCTCCACGAAGAAACCTCCGACAACCATTGAGATACAAACGATTCCCATACCTGTGAGTTTTATCACCGATGAGACCTGTTTTGGGAAGAGATAGGTATCTGTGCTAGGTCCCAGGATGATGTAGGCCGCCATGCCGATAAAAAAGAGCATAATACCACCACCCAAGCCTATAATCATAAGAAATTTTTTATTCCATACCATTCTTTCACTCCAGAGATGGAACCTCTTTATCCCCTATATAATTATTGGTTCATAATTATGAATATTAATTGAAATATCATTGATTCGTAATTTTAAAACATTTTTATAATAACAAATCGAATCGATCACTGATTTATTCATTATGAGGTTTCGCAAAGAAGGTTGTCGCAATATTATAGAGATCCATGTCAACTGTCCTGAGTTTTGTGACAGATTCGTTCAGATCGACAGGCACGATTTTATACCCTCGTAGGGCGACCATTTTTCCAAAATGACCTTCCTTTACCAGTTCAACGGCAACAACACCATATCGTGTCGCAAGAACCCGGTCGTATGCCGTCGGGGATCCACCCCGTTGCACATGTCCAAGGACGGTGAACCGTGTCTCCACACCAAGTCGTTTCTCGATTTCCTTGGCAAGGCGTTGCCCGATACCACCGAGACGCGCATGGCCAAACTCATCTTTTTCTTCAGATAATGTCTCAAAATGATCGGTATCACTTGGTTTTGCTCCTTCTGAGGCGACAACAATGCTGAATTTCTTTCCGCTGTCATGTCGCGCTTTTAGGTTTTTACACACATCCTCAA
>DATMXJ010000239.1:0-2254 GCA_035561675.1 Thermoplasmatota archaeon | reverse complement strand
TAGCTGCAGGAATTGTCTAACTAATTCTCCTTATTTTTTCTAACAACTCTTTTGCATAATCAAGTTTTACTTTTCCATCGTGGACAAGTTGCTCAGCGAGTTTTTCGATTTCGTTTCCTTGTGCACCCGCCATCACAGCGATGTTTTTTGCATGTAACGACATATGCCCCTTCTGGATACCAACGGTTGAGAGAGCGAATAGTGCAGCAAAGTTTTGAGCAAGACCAAGACTGGCGACGACCTCAGCCAGTTCTCGTGCCGTCTTAACTCCGAGTATTTTTCTACAGAGTTTTGCCTTCGGATGCATATTAGCTGCACCTCCGACCACACCCACGGCCATTGGTAATTCAATTTCACCAACAAGGTCTCCATTTTCGTTCTTATGATATCGTGTAAGAGAGGTGTATCGACCACCACGTGCTGCGTACGCATGAGCGCCAGCTTCTATGGCACGAAAATCGTTCCCTGTCGCAATGATCAATGCATCGATACCGTTCATAATGCCTTTGTTATGGGTTGCAGCCCGATAAGGATCGATAGATGCAAGGACATATGATTCAAGAAAAGCATCTACCACATGATCTCCCCCCATTGTTGCCTTATCGAAGGTCGCTGTTGCTTTGACGAGTCTTTTATCCGCAAGATTTGATAGTATTTTCAGCCGCACTTTGCCACCAGTAATTTCTTCCAACATCGGAGCGAGCGCTTCGCACATGGTGTTCACCGCGTTTGCTCCCATTGCATCACGGACATCAACAATAAGGTGGATTATGATCATTTGACCCAGAGGACTCTCGAGGATTCTTACATCGATGTCCTTTGCGCCCCCACCGAAATTAACAAGGATTTTATCCTGAGCGTTCGCCACAGCAAGTAACTGCTTTTTATGTTGCTTGATTCTTTGGGCTGCTATGGAAACATCCTTGACGTGCAATAATTGAAGTTGACCGATCATCAGAGGGTCGGTACATGTAGTAGAAAATCCGCCCTTCACACGAGCGATTTTTGCTGCGTTACTCGCGGCTGCAACAACACTGGATTCTTCAGTCACCATCGGAATAATATAATCTTTGTTATTAATCAGAAAATTTACTGCTAACCCAAGGGGCAACTCAAAGATACCTAGAACATTTTCAATCATGCGATCCGCGGTTGCAATATCGAGACATGAAGAAAAACTCTTCACTTCGTCTTCATTTAAGTCCACGAACTGGGCCACAAATTCCCTTCGTTTCTCAATTGGAAGCTTATAAAAACCTGACACAACCGACGTCTTTTCAGATAGCGACATGTCTTTTCTACCTCCTTATGTACTACGTAGGAAAACAGTTCACATTTTTATAACTGTTTATACTGAGAACGGATGTCCCACCGATTGAATAGAACCTCATCTCCGTAGATAACTTTTATGATTCGATGATACGGTATCGTTGCAGTTGATGTCTCAAGAAATGATCTACCAATAGATATAATTTCATCACCAGAAATCGTCTTCGTATTATGCAACGCCCCTCGATGGATATACCATATTGTTACCTTTTTTAAATCCTTCGTCCATTTAATTTTATTAAGAATATCTCGAACATAGAACATTTAGATCAACGACCGAATGTTGGAAAGCGCTGCTAACACGTGGTCTTTCCCACATGTTTCTATGATTGGGCCATGACCAGGATAAAGATTTTTGATGTTCAATGTCGACAATCGCTCTATTGAATGGAGCAGCGAACGAAAATCCCCCCCGGGAAAATCGTATCGACCAAAACCACCATTCGCAAATATCGTATCTCCTGAGAAAAGGATCTCATTTTTCGTGCTATAAAAACAAAGACTCCCAATGCTATGACCTGGCGTGACGAGAACCTGAAAAGATTCATCTCCAACGGTTATTAGCGCATTCTCGGTCAATGGGACATCGACCTCTATGTTTGGCATTACCCCACCAAGCATCTCAGCAAAGGTACTTTTCCCTTCTTTGAGTTTTGACACAATATCTCTATGAGCAAAAACCCGTGCAGATCCATCCGTCGCACGAAGAATATCCTGCACCCCTCCAACATGATCGTAATGCTCATGGGTAAGAAGAATCTGTCGTATTTTATGTAAATTAATTTTTTTTTTAATGGCTTCAATAATCATATGAGAATGAAACCCTGTACCCGTATCAATAATAGTCGGAGTCTCCCCAATAATAACATAGATGTTAGAATCATAGTCCTGACTAGGTATAGTAAAAATATCCATAGACATGGAG
>DATMXJ010000238.1:0-4950 GCA_035561675.1 Thermoplasmatota archaeon | reverse complement strand
TCCTAGTATAGCACAGGATAGAGAGAAACAATCATTACCAAAATCGAGTGGAAATTGGTTGTATGTTGGCGGCTCAGGTTCGAATAACTATACGATGATTCAGGATGCGATCGACAATGCAAGTGATGGGGATACGGTGTTTGTCTTCAATGGAATGTATGTAGGATATGTCATCATCAATAAATCAATTAATCTCATTGGGTAGGATAAGAATACAACGATTATCAATGGGTTTTTTGCGTATACCATTTCAATTATTTCAGATTGGGTGAATATGAGTGGGTTTACTATTCAAAACGGGGGGCGTTTAGGTGAGAGTGTTAGAATAGATTCATGCTACAACAACTTTGTCAATAACATCATCGAAATCCCCAATGATAGAATACGGCTCTCTGGTGATTATAACACCTTCTCGGGTAACACCATCGAAGGAAACTATTATGGTTTATACCTTTACGGTTTGAACAACACTATAAATGACAACACTATCACAAACAACAATAACGGTAGCTACATCTCAAGACACGAATACAATACTATCACTAGTAATAATATTATCTGGAATAATTGGTCCGGTATCTATCTGAATTGTTCCCGTGACAACACCATCTCAGGTTACAGCATTTCAAAAAATATACAAGGTATCTATTTCGTCTCATCAACCAACAATACCGTCCTTAAAAACGATTTTCTGAGAAACAAACGACATGCTCTTTTCGAAAACTGGCCGAACAGTTGGAACCTAAATTATTGGGGTAGACCACGGATACTCCCTAAACTCATTTTTGGCATAAGAATTAGACAGAATGAATTGCTAGTACCATCACTCGATATTGACTGGCCTCCCGCACTAAAACCCTATGATCTTTATTAAATGTGAGAATTTTTTGAGAGATATCTGTGATCAATTGTTAAAAACACGTTTTTATAAAAATAAATTAAGACTAAAGACTTTGGATGGAAGCATTATTCACCTCATCTACTGGATTTATTAAGAATAAGAAAATACGGTATTTTAGTAAGATCGTTGATACGGACCGGTGTCGTATGATTATCTGTGAAAAGTTAACGAAAACATTTGAATCAGTCACTGCAATACAAGATTTTTCCATAACAATACCTGATGGCTGCATCTTCGGACTTCTTGGGCCAAACGGCGCGGGAAAAACCACTACCATGCGGATGCTCTCCTGTCTCATCCGACCAACGTCTGGAAAGGCACACATCGATTCCTATGAGATTGGGAAAAAAACAGACGCGCAGAAAATCCGTGGGATGATCGGGTTACTCCCAGAGGTCCCAGGATTGTACGAAACTCTGGGGGCGTACAAGAACCTCGATTATTATGGACAGCTCTATGGTGTATCAAAAAAACAAAGAGAGGAGTCGATTCGCACGACATTAACAAACCTAGATTTATGGGATCGACGAAACGAACCTGTTGGTGGATTTTCCAAAGGCATGAAACAGAAGATAGCGATTGCACGTGCATTGATCCATGATCCAAAATATATTTTCCTTGATGAACCAACCGCGAGTCTTGACCCAATGGCAGCAAAAATAGTCAGAGAGTACATCATCGAACTGAAAAAAAAAGGAAACACCATTCTGATAAACACACACAATCTATCAGAAGCAGAACGGATCTGCGACACGGTCGCTTTAGTGAAAAATAGAACTGTGAAGGTTGGGAATCCTAAAGAACTTGCAAAAGGATTGTTCACTCGAACAATCAGTATCACGATGCAAAAAATCCCCTCGACAGTACTGAAAGACATAGAATCGTTAGGCTTTGTCTCCCAAGGGGCGGTGAGAGGAAATCAGCTGATTCTCAATGTGAAGAACCCAGAAGAGGATAACCCACAGGTGCTCTCCTGGTTACTCAAACAAGGACTCCAGGTTCAATTTATCACCGAGGAGGAACATTCATTAGAGGAAGTGTACCTTAAACTCATCGAGGAGGCTGCTCGGTGATGCGCTGGCGAAACGCCTGGATAGTGATGCGGAAGGATTTAGATGAATTCAAGAAACAGAAATTCGTCATAGGATCCATCATCGCCATGCCCATTGTCTTAGGGGTTGTCTTGCCACTTGCGATGTTTGTTCCCATGGTGACCATGGTTCCGCTTGACCGGTCATGGGATATCGACGGACTCCTTGAGATTGGTAGCATATCTGACAATGCAATCAAGCCATGGACAAACCAAACCATTGAAGATGCTTCGTCTGACTCAACGATTTTCAGGCATACAATACTGAAGAACGCATCACTGACTCATTGCATCATCGAATCATGTGTCATTGAAAACACAACAGTGACAGATTCGACCATCCAGAACAGTTCACTATCCAGTTCATACATCATGAATAGTACCGTGATTCGTTCAGAAGGGACAGAGCTGGATGGCCGTTTCATCCTTTCCATCTCATCAGATCTTATGTTTACTAGGACAAAACCATCGGAAATCGACCAGGTACTTCCGATGATGTTCAATATGATCCTTATGATTTTTATCATCGTTCCAGCGACCCTTCCGACAATCATTGCTACGTATAGTATCGTTGGTGAGAAGAATAACCGAAGTTTAGAACCATTACTAGCAACACCCACGACGGATGGTGAACTACTCACGGGGAAGATCTTTTCTGCATTCATCCCCTCGATGGGGGCGACACTGCTCGCGTTCACCCTTGGGGTCGTTCTGCTTGACATTGTGCTAATCCCAAAAGTAGGTTATCCTCCATTGCCAAATCTCACCTGGATCTTATCGATGGTGCTTCTTGCGCCAACCGCCTGTTTAATGAGTGTCCTTGCATGCGTCCTTGTATCCTCAAAAGTCAGTGATGTCCGGGCAGCACAACAACTCGGAGGATTTGTCGTCATGCCAGTTGTCCTCCTGATGCTTGGAGTGCTCGCAGGATTTATCTTTCTCTCACCAGTCATGATTTTTGTGTTTGCAGGCTTATACGGGTGCCTTGACCTAGGTCTTTTCTTCTTTGTAAAAGCAATCTTCAACCGAGAATCAATTCTGACGAAATGGAGCTAAAAAAAAATCATATGCTGTCGTTTTCATAACGGAATTCTCTAAGGGCAAATCCCCATTTTTCTTTGATTTTTTGTTTCAGCTCATCGTTCAACGTATATTGATTTTTTTTTATGATCAATTGAGTTCGAAGATATGTGTCAAACGCAGGTTCAGCGTCTCGAAACCCCTCCAACTGTAATGTGTTATATATGTTCTTTATCTCCTGAAACGGTTGGGTAACGAAGTCTTCATAGCGAACCTCGACGAGGTTTCCTTTGGGAATCAAGACTCGTTCCTTTATGTACTTTTGAATAATTTTGGTGTACAGATTCATCATACTTTCTTCGACAACTTCGATCCTTGGTGGTTTTTGAATGCAAAAACGAGGGATCGCTATCCTCATAAATTTCATCATGGAGAAATAGAGGTCATAGGGGTTCCGGTACAGAAAAATAAACTTAGCATCAGGGAACATCTCCAGAAGTATCTTTATTTTCCCGGTGTTGTCCTGATTTTTTAAAACTAACTGTTTTCCATGTCGATAGAGGGTGATTTTCTTTAAAATGTACAGATAATATGCTTTCCATTCGTCAATGGTTTCTTTCGGAACATCATCCATGCAGACAGAAGTATTGTAAAATTCCATGTTTTTTGGAAAACACCATCCATGATAATACGAATACGGGGAGAATGCACCGATCGCATATTGATCTTCCTGAGGATAGTCTGCATCCATCAGAACGTCATCCATCGGCCGTTTTTTTGGGATACTTGAACTCACAAGAGGTTTGAAGATCTTTTCACTTCCTAGAAAGACTCCTGGGAGATACGCCTGAAATGTTGTCAAATAACCAAGATTTTTATCCTGGGAGAGAACATTTTGTAGATAGGTTGTCCCACTTCTCCAATGGCCGATGATAAACAACGGGGGATGTGTGATTTCTGTCTGTTCGATGCGTTTATCGAATTGCAATCGTTCTTTGATGTAAAAAGGGAGCATTATCGTGCTAAGGGTAAATGAGTAAACCATCCGTGGGATGTATTGCGCATCGATCTTGAATTTATTCTGGGCGAGAAGGTACAGGAAATTTGGAAAGGTATAACCGGGGAGCGGTGTATTTTTTACATAGAGCGCTTGTTGTTTTAAATTGTCAAATTCCATAGGGCGAGGATATTTCCTCGTCTCGTATTTAAAAGTAATTGAATGTTAGAAGGAGCGCTTTTTTTTCAAGTTTTTTTGTCGTTTCATTTGATGTAAAAGCAAAAATAGGGGCAAAATTGGGAAAAAACTATTTATAGAGAACACCTATTAAATCTACTATGAAGTATGGGCGGTCATTTAGAGTATCTAAGGTGAAAGTTTACGGTGAATTTCGATTGATGGTTTTTTTCATTATTTTTTTGTTGCTTGGCACTTATCTTCCTTTGTCATCGTCTCAGCAAGTGAATAAAGATGTTTTTCCAATGAATTTTTCTGAAGGTCAATTTTTATATTCACCTATGTGGAGCACTGCGACATATTTGCGTCATGCTGATGGATCGTTGAATCGTTCTTGGACAAGTAGCTATTTCCCTGGTGTGGCTGTATGGTGGTTAGGAAATGGGACGATTCTACGGACTATACGAACTGGGTCCGGTGGCGGTACCGGTGGGGCTGGTGGTGGTGTTCAAAAAGTTGAATGGGATGGCACTGTTGTATGGGATTTCCGGTATAATACCAACGGAGTCCTATCCCATCATGATGTGAAAACATTACCAAATGGGAATGTGCTGCTCATCGCCTGGGAAACTAAGACTCGTGCTGAAGCGATTGCAGCCGGGCGGAACCCGAGTTACATTTCCAATAATGGATTTTGGCCGGACCATGTTATTGAAGTTCAGCCAACGGGACCAACAAGTGGTGAGATTGTCTGGGAGTGGCATG
>DATMXJ010000237.1:0-2081 GCA_035561675.1 Thermoplasmatota archaeon | reverse complement strand
ATATTAGGATCATTGTCATTGTTGACGGGTTTGTCTGCTCGGCAGCGAGTGGTAACACGGGGAGGGTCATCAGCATACAAATAAAGATTCCAATTATTTTTTTCATAATTATATCACCTCTAATGTTTTCAATAGATAATATCCATATAATTATGACCAAATAACAGTTAAAAAATACCTAAATAACGATTAAAAAAAAAGAAAAAAAGGGGGAATATACTCAGATTTCCCATTTATTGTAGATTACTAATCTACACATGCAGTGCTATTAAAGATGGTGTTCCACCAACTGCAGTAGGCCACAGTATCATGTTTCCAGCAATCGCAGGCCATGCATTTATCCCCGCTGGAGCTTGATAGGAAAACAGTTGTTGTCCGGTCTGGGCTTGAAACGCATAGATCATGCCAGTAAATGTTGCGGTAAACACGACATCGTTCACCACGGTTGCTGCACCGACGTTGATCGAATCAAATGTTTTGTACCAGAGTATCTTCCCGAGATTTACATCGATTGCGACTAGTTCGCCTTTCCCTTCGGCAAAATTGATACTCGAGTAGTTTAAACCTGTTGGAAGATACTTTGTGGATAGGTCGACAACGGGTACAAACACGATGCCATCTGAGTACGCCATGCAGGTCTCTACACCACCGAGAATCCCTGGATATACAAGAGTCTCTCCTGAAAGTCTATCGAGGGTATCATTCTCATGTTTCCCAACGGGGACCGTCCATAGGATCGCACCGGTTTCACGATCAAATGCATACACATTCCCCATTTTCCCTGCACCAATCACTATTTGATGTTCCACATTACTGATAGTTGCATTGGCTAGTATGGGTGAGATCTGTAGATCATGATCAAAAATATCATGTGCGATCGCTTGGCTGAACCATTTCATTTTTCCAGTACGATAATCCAACGCCATCATACAATTAGTGAATAACGCTGGACCGGTAAAGCTTGATCCATTCGGCCATTCCACGGTTCCAGAAAACGGGGCTGGATTTGAAATCGCCCAGAATATCGTATTTGTCGCTCTATCGATCGCTGGGGGATACCAGCATCCACCACCACTGTTTACTTCTGGATGTCCCCAGAGATCTGGTGAGTCAATGGTGCTGAAATTCCATAAAATCGATCCGGTTTGTGCATCGAGGGCATATATCACACCGATTCCGCCAGGAGCATAAAAGACGTCTCCGGTTCCAGGAACTGTTGATATAAACACAATGTTGTCATATACAATTGGTTGGATATCAATCCCTGTTGTTGCCACATAGGAAATTCTTGTCACCCATACTTCGGTACCAGTACTCATATTGATGGCAGTGATATTGTACAAATCTTTTGCGACATATACATTCCCGTAACCGACCGCAGGTCCATCCGGACCGACAATTGCTGTATCGTTGTACCATTTCGTCCAAATGACGTTTCCTGTTTGTCGATCAAGGGCAACCACATTTCCCTTTAAATCTTGGAACAACACAGTGTTACCAACAATGAGGGGGGTACTTGCTGCGCCACCATATGCACCAATTCCTTGGATTGCGTACGACCAGCCTAAGGAAAGTGACGCGACATTACTAGATGTAATAATTGAGTCTTTCGTAGCCCGTGTATTTTGATAATCCTTATTCGCCATTGGCCAGTCTCCCTGATATTGAAGGATTTCGGGTGGCACCTGACCCCCGGGTGCTGTGTCAAAATTGTGAACGAAACCAAATATCCGGGTAGCCGAACCTCTTGGAATCATATAAAAATGCCGAAGGAACTTATCAGATTGGTAACTAATTTGACCATCCTTCATCAAACCAATTCCACCAGTACCAAAATAAAGAACTCTTATTGCATGAGCATAGGTCTGGCCACCAATGGTTTCTATTTGAGAAATCGTCCCAGACAGAAACGCCCTGGACATTTCTGTTGATCCTGTCGGTTGTGTCTGATTTATCTGTCCAGGAATCGTACCTGGGACTACAATTACGAGCAGCAAACAAAATACTGCTCCAATAAACGATTTCATGTTTTTTTTCATATTTATATCCTCTTCATCATGAATTCTCCCAAAGTATATAAC
>DATMXJ010000236.1:0-10024 GCA_035561675.1 Thermoplasmatota archaeon | reverse complement strand
AAATGCGGCGGAACAAGAGTTTGGATGGACCCAGATAGACTTGAAGAGATAGCGAAAGCAGTAACACGAAATGATGTGGTAATTTTAGTGAAAGGTGGCGCCATAAAAAGTATCCAAAAACAAGGGAATTCCCGGGGGCGACACAAATATGTTCTCAATCAGAGGAAGAAAGGACGACGGACTGGCCAAGGATCGCGAAAAGGGCCGAAACACGCACGACTTCCGAAAAAAGAACAATGGATCCGGACGATTCGCCCAATTCGGACGTACTTGAAAGAATTACGGCAAGGTACAAAGATCGATGCACATACGTATCGGAAATATTATCGCCAAGCAAAAGGCGGTGTCTTCCGAAGTAAACAACATTTGAAATCACATCTACTCTCGGATAATATCATCAAGGAGGAGAAACAATGAAATCAGGACCACGATATCACGTCAAGCCACGAAGACATCGTGAACGAAAAACCGATTACCGCTTACGACTGAAATTACTCCGAAGCAAGAAACCGCGCATCGTCGTCAGAAAATCACTCAAGGCGATTCGTGTGCAGTTCGTCGAGTATAACCCGCAGGGTGACAGGATACTTGCATCCGCCGTTTCTAATGAATTAGCAAAAGACTATGGTTGGAAATACTCTGCTTCAAACACACCGGCAGCGTATCTTACTGGTGTTCTTGCTGGAAAGAGGGCAAAAGAAAAAGGAATCGAACACGGTGTTTTAGATATTGGTTTATATCATCCCACGGTTGGCAGTACATTGTTTGCTTCATTGAAGGGAGTGCTGGACGCTGGGATTGAATGCCCCCATGATGCACAGATGCTGCCGAAAGATGAAAGAATCTATGGAGTACACCTCAACAAAGAGATCAAACCGCTCGTTGATGATATCAAAACAAAGATAATAGGAGTCAAAGAGGAATAAGTATGGCTGGACGAGAACGTGGAAATGCACCCAGAGGACGACGCAGACAATTTGATGAGGGAGCCGCCCCTGTCATATGGGCACCAAAGACCAGACTTGGAAAAATGGTGAAAAACGGCGAGATCACGAGCATGGGCGATGCGTTAACATCCGGGTTGCCTTTGCGAGAACCTGAGATCGTCGATCTTCTCTTACCAAGCGTCGAGGATGAAGTCATCGACGTCAAGATGGTACAGCGGATGACAGACTCAGGGCGACGAGTCAAGTTCGTCATCACCGTTGCGGTCGGCAACAAAGACGGTTTCGTTGGTCTTGGTCAAGCAAAGGGGAAAGAAGTCGGTTTAAGCATCAAAAGAGCTATTGAGAATGCAAAGATGAACATGATTCAAATACGACGCGGGTGCGGATCCTGGGAATGCGGATGCCGGACCCCCCATACGATTCCATTTTTAGTCACGGGAAAAAGCGGCTCGGTTGAAGTCACCTTTAAACCAGCGCCTCGCGGTATCGGGCTTGCGACCGGTGATGTCGCAAAGAAGATCCTCCGCCTCGCCGGAGTCAACGACTGCTGGGCGTTTACTGAAGGAAAAACAAAGACAGTTGTCAACTATGCAAAGGGTGTCTATGATGCCTTGAAAAAGAACGCAGAGATGAGGATCAACAAGAATGAAATGAGTAAACTCGGTATCGTTCAAGGGAGTATCGGGATACCCGTAAAAGAAGAACAAGCTGCCCCGGTTAAAACGGAGGGATAAATCCATGGTGTATGCAGTAATCAGAGTAAGAGGCACGGTGAATATAAAACCTGACATTAAAAAAACAATGCAGATGCTGCGGTTAACACGCGCGAACCACTGTGTGCTTTTAGAAGAAAATGCTGTCTACAAAGGAATGCTTCAGATGGTGAAGGATTACACTACCTGGGGTGAAATAAACAAAGAAACACTCGCAAAACTATTGTCCACGAGAGGAAAACTCGTTGGTGATAAGCCGCTTACCGAAGAGTACCTCAAAAAGGCTGCGCCGTATCATAGTTTTGAAAAACTCTCTGAAGCGATCATAGAGAATAAAGTGAACTTCAAGGACATCCCGGAAGTCAAACCATTGTTCCGACTCAACCCACCAAAAAAAGGTCACCGGACTGTGAAACGATCGTTTGTGAACAAAGGCTCTTTGGGGTACCGAAAAGACGCGATCAATACCCTCATTGAACGGATGTTATAAGCAAACGAAATATTCCAAAAGATTATTATAGTGATTCTATTTTATTGGGTGAATAAAGGAAAAGAGGGTGTTAGAAGATGGAGGAAGTTCTCTACAATATTGAAATACATCGTAATGATGGGAATTATATGGGGAAAATTTATTCTGACATTGATGGGGTAAAAGAATTTGAGAACAACAGAATCGACCGTTTACTCCGCGATATCATTGTTGATATGCAGCTTGCGTTAGATGATGAGTTCTCTAGCAGAATGACCGCGACAGATATTCCTGAGTTCACCGATGAGATAAAATAGTACCCGTCTGTTCTGTAAAAACCATAGTACGCTTGAAAAACAGGGGTATTTAAGGGCAATATTCTTAAAGGTTTCTGTTATTTGGGCTTCTACCTATCCCGATGTTTCGGAGGATGACTGTGACGTATACTCGCTTTGAAAAAGCTCGTATCATTGGCGCAAGAGCCTTACAACTCTCTATGGGGGCACCCACGATCTTAGCGGAGATACCGAAAGATATGATAGACCCCGTTGAAATCGCGATGCTTGAGTATGACGAAAATGCTATTCCCATTACGGTGAAACAAAAGGAAATAAAAGCATAGATTTGAGGCACGACTATGTCTGAAGAAAAACAACCTGTAGAAACAGAACAAACCATGATGGTGACTGAAGAAATTTACATGACATCAGGCGTCCATATTGGCACCAGGCAAAAAACTGCTGATATCAAAGAGTTCATCTACAAAGTACGAAACGATGGATTGTACATCATCGATGTGAAGAAAACCGATGAACGGATAAAGGCAACAGCGAAGTTTCTTGCGAATTACGATCCAGCGAAAATACTTGTTGTATCAGTCCGTCAATACGGGCAAAAACCGGTAAGAAAGCTTGGGGAAACGACCGGGATCCAAGTGCTCGATGGTCGATTCCAGCCAGGGACACTGACCAATCCGAATGCGAAAACATTCCTTGAACCGGAAATCATTTTGCTTACAGACCCGCTCGCTGATATCCAGGCATTGCACGAGGCAAAGAACATCGGCATTCCTGTCATCGCCTTGTGCGATACGAACAACGAGACAAAATACATTGATTATGTGATCCCAACGAATAACAAAGGTCGACGTGCGCTTGCCCTGATCTACTGGTTGCTCGCTCGAGCGATCCTCCGGGAACAAGGGAAGATACAGTCCGATGAGGAATTCACTACAACTGTCGAGGATTTCGAAGCAGAAATTTAAATAATTTTTTGAAGTCGTCGCTCATGTAAACAGCTCAAAGGAGATACCTTTGGAAGAAAAAATCACTGACAACATCATCCTTATCGGCACCGCTCATATTTCTGAGGAGAGTGTTCTTGAAGTAAGGAAAGCCATTGAAACATATAAACCAGATATTGTTGCTGTCGAACTGTGTCAACGTCGTTATGAAACGATTACAAAAAAAGACAAATGGGAAAACACCCCAGTAACCGCGCTCATCAAATCCAATAACGCGTATTTTATGCTTGCACAAACCTTCCTTTCTTCGATCCAACGGAGACTCGGCGAGGAGTACGGCGTGGAACCTGGCTCTGAGATGATCGCTGCTATGCAAGAGGCGGAGAAATACCATCTGACGGTCGCCTTGGTCGATCGAGATATCACGGTGACGCTAAAACGTGCCTGGCGTATGATGGGAGTTCGTGAGAAATTCAGGGTGGTCTGGGAGTTCCTTAAGGCAATGATTGGGTATGATGAAGAAGAACTCGAAGAGCTTGATTTGAAAGAAATGATGAAACAAGATGTTCTTTCTCAGATGATGGAGGAGTTCAGTAAGATTGCACCTAGCGCTTCAAAAGTACTGATTTCTGAACGGGATCAATATATTGCGCAGAAAATCTATGAGGAGAGTAAGAAAGGAAAGGTCGTCGCAGTGGTTGGTGCTGGACATATCAACGGTATCAAGAAACATCTGGAGAATCAGGAGTTGAATGCTGACCTGCACGAGTTAGAGCAAATCCCAAAGAAACGCTTCAATCTTGTAAAGGTCATTGAGGTTGCCATCCCCGTGATTTTTTTTGGTGTAATCGGCTGGATCATCTATTCAACAGGGATGAACCCATGGAATAAGATCAAGGATATCTTCCTGATATGGTTCCTTGTGCATGGGATTCTCTCTGGTGTTGGCGTAGCAATCGCCCGGGGTCACCCGTTATCAATTCTTACTGCTTTTTTGGCTGCCCCTTTTACATCACTTGAACCATTCTTCGCCCCGGGATGGTTTGCCGGATTGGTCGAAGCCAAACTACGGAAACCATTGATAAAGGATTTTCAGGAACTCAGCAAGATTGAAAATATACGTGGGTTTTTAAGAAACAAGGTCGTCCGTCTTCTGATGGTCGTCGCCTTAGCAAATCTCGGTAGCATTATTGGTACAATCATTGCGTTGCCGTGGATCCTGAGTCTCGGACTTGGCTAAATGTTTTTATCCAGATTCCTTATAACTCGTATCAATCGGTACGACCATTATGTCTGAGCGACAGAAGTTCTACACCTCGTTTCATGATCTGTCCCCCCGGGAGTATATGTACATCCCTGAAGGGAGTCTGCAGGTTGGTAAACCAGGGTCGTTCAGCAGGATTGAAGTTGGTCATCTGATCATCGCAATCGTAGTGCTTACCTTAGCGTTTTCTTTTACCTTTTCAAAGAACAATCTTCTTTTTTTCTTACTGGGGTCACCGATTGATATTGGGTCTTACTTTTTTTTTATGCCAATTGCTTTTTTAGGGATCATCACCGCATTTTTTATCCATGAGCTTTCCCATAAATTTGTCGCACAAAAATGTGGGCTATGGTCTGAGTTTCGTATGTACCCACGCGGATTAATCCTCTCAGTGGTTGTCGCTTTCTTCACCGGCCTTGTGTTTGCCGCCCCCGGGGCAGTCATGTTCCAGGGGACTGCGAAACCATCGGAGACCGGCAGGATCGCTGCTGCTGGAGCCAGTGCGAATATTGTTATCGCAGTGATCACGTATATGTTGTATCATTTCTTCTTTTCTCAGATGGGGTTCTGGGGGACTCTCGTTGGATTTATCTGCTTGGTGAATCTCTTGCTCGCAACATTTAATTTATTGCCCTTTGGTCCGTTGGATGGGAAGAAAGTGTTGGTGTGGAGTGAAATGGTGTGGTTCGTATTGTTTTCTGTTTCAGTGTTATTGCTCAGCGGGATGTTTATTGGCGGGAATCTGCTGACGAAGTTTTTTACGTAATACAGGGGGGAAACGTATATATTCAACATATCGGATAGTTTTTTTGGATGAAAACAATAGGTGTGTACACCAAGGATTTTTCGTTATATCATGATATCATCAAAGGATTAAAAAAGCGGAATGTCGCGTATGTCTCTTTGACATCATCAGAGGACCTCCCAAGAAGAATCGGTGTTATTCTGACATCGCAAAAAGAGTTACCCCGGATTGCTTTAAGTAAGAAAGTCGCCGCAGATGCCTATGATTCGATTGATTATGCGATTGACCTCGCTGTACAAAAACTGACTGGAAAGGAGCTGTACTCGAAAATCTATATCGGTATTGACCCAGGGGAACGACCAGGGATAGCGATCGTGTGTGATGATATCCTCTTGCAGAAAATCCAGGTGGACAGCCCTGAAAGGGTTGTTGCTGAGGTGAAACGTTTTTTAAAGGTGTATCAGTCAAAAGAGACCTGTATCCGGATTGGACACGGGTCGGTGATTAACAGGAATCGCATCATCAATTCTCTGATCCCTTTAGAGAAGCCTATCGAGATCGTGGATGAGACGCGGACGACGCCAGCTCAGCAGAAACGACGATGCGTCCGGGATAGTGAAGCAGCCGCTGCTATCGCCTTGTTGTCTGGTGGTCGGGTGCAATCAACGCTCCCTATTGAAACCTCTCGTGGGGCGATTAAGAACATTCAGAGATGGAGCAGGCAGCTCAGTGAAGGGAGATTTACGATCTCTGAGAAAACCGCGCTGCGAGTCTTAACTGGGGAGTTGAGTCTGTTGGAAGCGATCGAACAAGAAAAAAAACCACTCTAGCTGGTTTCGTATCGTCGGAGCAACTGGGTCGACCCAAATGTTTATGAGTATCGGACATATGTTCCTTGGGTAAGAGTAATGGAATACCGATCTGCACTGATAAGTGTCTATGATAAGGAAGGCATCGTTGATTTTTCAAAGGGACTCATAAAGCTGGGAATCCGTATTCTATCAACCGGTGGTACCGCTGATGTTTTGGAAAAAGCAGGAATCGCATTTACAGAAGTATCCACGGTGACTGGGTTTCCTGAGATGCTTGACGGGAGAGTGAAGACCCTTCATCCGATTATTCATGCTGGTATTCTTGCTCGACGCGATAAGAAAGAACACCAAAAAACCCTGAAAGACCATCACATCGATTGGATCGATGTTGTGGTATGTAACCTGTATCCTTTTGAGAAAACCATACAAAAACCAAAGGTCAGTATCGAAGAGGTCATTGAAAACATTGATATCGGTGGACCCACCCTCATCCGGGCTGCTGCGAAGAACTACGCCGATGTTGTCGTAGTCACCAGCCCAAAGCAATACCCAGAGATCCTGACTGCCTTACAAACAAAAATAGGTATAACCCAGGAACATCGTGAGGCGTTAGCCATTCAAGCATATGCACATACCGCCCAGTATGATACGATGATTGCTCATTATTTGAGAAATCGTTGGACTGAGGAGCTTTTACCACAGGATTTTTCAGTCACCATGCGAAAAATCCAGGAGATGCGTTATGGGGAAAATCCGCATCAGAAAGGCGCGTTTTATCAAGGTCTTCCCCCTATTGAAGAACCTTGCATCGCCACTACAGAACAGCTGCAAGGCAAAGAGCTCTCGTTTAACAACATCCTGGATGCGAACTGCGCGATTGAATGTATCAAGGAATTCAGAAAGCCTTCTTGTGTGATCATTAAACATGCAACCCCCTGCGGGATCGCGACTGCATCAACGTTGCTTCAAGCCTGGCATGATGCGTACGCCACCGACATCTATTCTCCCTATGGTGGAATCGTCGCGTTTAACGGCGAACTACAAAAAGATGTCGCTCAGGAGCTTTCAAAGTATTACCTTGAAGTGCTAGTCGCACCAAGCTTTGCAAAAGAGGCTCAAATGATGCTCCATGAAAAGAAAAATCTCAGATTATTACAGCTTCACGGGCTGGAAAAGGAACATACGCGGAAAGGGTTGGATATCCGCAGTGTCGTCGGAGGATTTCTCATTCAAGAACGAGACGTCTGGTTCGCGGACCAGAAAACCTGGAAGGTCGTCACAACTACGAAACCATCACGTGAAGACCTGGTTTCCATGGATTTTGCAGTAAAATGCGTCAAACACATCAAATCGAACTCTGTGGTGTTTGTCAAGGACACACGGACGGTTGGTATAGGCGGAGGACAGACATCCCGTGTTGACGCAGCCTGGATTGCTACCTATAAAGGGAAAGAGAACATCAAAGGATCGATCATGGCAAGCGACGCGTTCTTCCCCTTCCGGGATGCGGTGGATGTCGCGGTGAACGCAGGGGTGAGAGCAATCATTCAACCTGGTGGGTCCATCAGGGATACCGAAGTGATTCAGGCTGCAAACGAACATAAGATAGCGATGGTGTTCACTGGCCAGAGATACTTCCGGCATTAACCAGGAAACTAAATGTTCTTAAAGAGAACATATTATCAGTGACTAATGGATTTTCAAGTTAAAATTAGAGATGGACCTGCTCGTATCGGACTCTTTACACAGAATAACGAGACGATTAGAACCCCAAACATCTTTTACATTCAGACAACCCGATGTAAAGCACCAGCATTCTCCGATGTCTTATTGACAAATAAGACTCTGAAAAACAAAAAACCTACGATACAGATAGGGGAGAGTATCTTTTCAACAACAAAAAACAAGAAAGAGAAGAACCTCTGTTTGGGAAACTACCTCATCTATCCAAAAGACGTCACCACTGAATTACACGTAAGTGCACTTCAACAGAATAGAGACACCGAGTGTCGTGTCATCCCTGCAAAAAAAGAGCTGATACAATATCTGGACAACAAGGATGACGCGATCCTTTTTATTGTCTCCAATGCGACTCAATTGTTTTCTCAACAATCATTTTTCGTTGATTTCATCACAGCGTTACGACAAAAAATAGGATATACGAAGCCGATCTATGTTCCATGTGTTGGTGACCCGACCAGTATCGCTCTGCTTACATACATGAGCGTTGATTTTTTTGATTCATTATCCGCAATCATGGCAGCACGAAATGAGATATTCCTGCTCCCAACTGGTTTTTACAGAAAAAACCAGCTTCCAGAGATACCCTGCAGCTGTCCAACCTGTGTAACAACAGACGATGTTTCTTCAATGGGGTATGACGAGATCTTGCAGCATAATTACTCTACGCTGTTCTCTGAGATTAAATTGGTGAGGAACGCGATTTCCTCTGGTTCGTTACGAGAACTTGTCGAGATGCGTGTACGTACCAGCCCGCATCTTGCGGCCTTACTCCACATTCTTGATCTGAATCAGTATGACTTTTTAGAAGAACGAACCCCGATTGTTCGAAAACAACCATTGATTGCAACCACCAAAGATTCTCTTGTACGACCCGAGATTAGACGATTCCAAGATCGGGTCATCGACCGTTTTGAAAAACCAACGAGTGCGAAAATATTACTCCTGCTACCCTGTTCAGCGAAAAAACCGTATTCGTTTTCCAAATCCCATAAACTCTTCAGGGAATGTTTCTTGAACCTGGTAAATCCCTTTGTGGTTCATGAAGTGATCCTGACCTCACCACTTGGTCTTGTCCCAAGAGAACTTGAACTGATGTACCCTGCGTCAAACTATGATATTGCGGTGACTGGCCATTGGGATGAAAACGAAAAGCTAATGATTCGAACACTCATCCAGAAATACCTGGAGAAAAACACCTATGATGCGACGATTATGCATATCCCTCCAGCGATGCAGGCATTTGTACGGGATCTTTTGAAAAATCCACGGATCACCTGTACGAATTCCCCTACATCAGCTGAATGCCTTACCGCATTATCGAATATGTTACAAGAACTAACATCAGGCTATGACCATGTCAAGCCACGACGACGGGTTTATGAAAATATAATGTCACTTGCGTGTTATCAGTTCGGTCCTGCTCTTGCGAAGCGCCTCATGAGAGATTGTACGATCAGTGGGAAATATCCCTATCAGAAGATCATGGATGGAAACACGCAGCTGGGGATGTTGACAGAAGAAAGAGGGCTACTTTCCTTAACTATGGATGGTGCGAACAGACTGGGAGAAACAGAACAGTATTGGGTAGAGATCTCTGATGATTTCACATTGAAGGGATCGGTATTCGCTCCAGGGATACAAGATGCGGATGACTCAATACGGATTGGCGATGAAGTCCTCGTGAAGAAAAAGGATCGGCTTTGTGGCGTGGGTGTAGCACTCATGAACGGAAAAGAAATGACAGAATCGACACATGGAGAAGCAGTAAAAATACGGCATCATACTTAAATAGGATGTAGAGCTTGTTTTTCACCACAATAGGGGCAGGAATACACATGAATATTCTGGTCCTGGATCATGTTGACGCCTTCAGCCCAAACCATGACCCATTCCCCGCAGTTTTGACACTGGAAATTTTTATGAACTGATTTCTTCTCAGGGATTTCCTGTTGTATCCGCGTCGGTTTCGAGGGGACAAATCCGGCCATCCCGCAATCAGGGCATGTTAATGTGAAGGGTTTTTTGTTGTTCTGATTTGATTTTTTGATAGCGAAGATGCCGCCGCATGATGGGCATTTGAAATGCTGT
>DATMXJ010000235.1:0-2845 GCA_035561675.1 Thermoplasmatota archaeon | reverse complement strand
GTATATTGCTTATAAAAATAAACTTTTACAAAAAAAGAGATTTTTTCCTACCACCCCATTATTCTCCCGACCGAAAGGTTTCATGAGATTTTAAGAAGCTCTATGTGTGGAAACATTGAGTATTAATAGGTCGTCCTCATTTTAGGGAAATAATGTCACCGCTTGCACCGGTTATCTGCAAGGAACACACCTTGCGATTTCAAAAAACCCTGATCATGGGAATCCTCAATGTCACCCCTGATTCGTTCTCCGATGGAGGATTATTCAATAATCTTGATGCGGCGGTCGCTCATGCGAAAAAAATGATTTCCGATGGAGCAGACCTTATCGATGTTGGTGGGGAAAGCTCACGACCAGGTTCGGAGCCTCTCACAGAAAAAGAAGAACTCGCCAGGATCTTACCAGTGGTGACACGATTGGTTGACGAGGTTTCTGTCCCGATTTCTATCGACACCTATAAACCAGTTGTCGCAGACACCTGTCTCAAAGCGGGAGCACATCTTATTAACGATATCACAGGATTGACAGACCCGCTCATGAGGAAGATAGCGGCAGAAAATAACGTGCCTGTCGTCATGATGCATATGCAAGGGACCCCGAAGGTCATGCAACAGAACCCTGCCTATCAGGATGTAATCGGAGATGTCAAATCTTTCTTTCAAAGACAGATTGTAGCAGCGCAAAAAGCTGGAGTACGACAAATCATCATCGACCCAGGGATCGGTTTTGGAAAAACAGTAGAACATAATCTGCAGATTTTGAAACACCTTGGGACGTTCAAAACCCTCGGCTGTCCGATCCTTGTCGGCCCATCTCGGAAGTCATTCATTGGTACGATCACTGGTCTTCCGGTAGACGATCGTCTGGAAGGGACGATCGCTGCGGTGACCGTGGCTGTCATGAATGGGGCACATATCGTACGGGTTCATGATGTGAAGGAATGCAGACGAGCCATCCAAATAGTCGATGCGATCAGGGGTATCTGATGCCCGGAGTCTATCTTAGTCTTGGGTCAAATATCGGTGATCGAGAAGCACATATCACTCAGGCTGTTCACCTGATTTCTGAGATATGCGCAGTAAAAAAAAAATCTCGCTTTTACCTCACCGAACCTGTCGGAGATATCAAACAGGACTGGTTTCTGAACTGTGCTATTGAAGTGAAAACAGAACTTGACCCCAAACATCTGTTATCCTCCATTAAATCAATTGAACAAACTATTGGCCGGATAAAAACCGTGAAAAATGGACCCAGGATTATTGATATCGATATCCTGTTTTATGGAGACCAGATTGTTCAGACAAAAAATCTCATTATCCCTCATCCCTTGTTGCAGGAACGGCTTTTTGTCCTTCAACCGATGCTGGATTTGAATCCAGATTTTGTGCACCCGGTCCTAAAAAAATCAATCCTGGAATTGTACAAAAATCATCCAAAGACCGAGAAAGTCCTGCTCTACAAATAGATGACGTTTATATTCTTCATTTCTATTCTTTTACATGAAAAAGGAGCCTTATCTCATGAGACTGTGTCGTGAATTTTATTTCGATTCTGCACACTTCATCCCGAATTATAAGGGAAAATGTGAGAAATTACATGGACATACCTACAAATTAGAGATCGTCATCGAGGGTGGTGTGAAGAAAGACGGAATGGTCATGGATTTTGCAAAAATGAAAGAAATCGTCGAGACGACTGTTCTTGAAAAACTTGATCACCAGGCATTAAACGAGCTGTTTGAGAACCCGACTGCTGAACATATCCTTCATTGGATTGCTGAACAATTACAGGGAAAGTTACCCTTGTCATCGATGAAGCTATGGGAAGGACAGGGGAAGTGGGTGGAGATACTCCTCTAAATAGGATTTGGGATCGTGCGAGCCATACGGGAGTACATAAAACTCATTCGACCATATGGTATTCTTTTTATTGGTTTTACTCCTGTTTTCGGAGCATTGTGCAATGGAGAATTCGACGTATTTCATCTCTCTTTGTTGTTACTCATCGGGTTACTGGGACATATTTTTGTCTTTGTTCAAAACGATTATTATGATGTCGAGGTCGATCGACAATCAAAATATGTTGTACAGCGGCCACTCACATCTGGTATGATATCAAGAACTAATGCATTCATTATTTTTCTTGGGTCTTTTTTCATATCTGTTGTTCTTGCCAGCGTCTTCCTCTTTTCCCTTCGCTCGTTTCTTTTCTTGTTACTCTCTTTTTTCTTAATGACCCTGTATAACAGATACAGCAAACGCAAACCAGGAATGGAGTACGTATTAGGTGCAGCAGTATTCTCCTATGGGATGTATGGGGCTTTCACCGTCTCTGACTATGTTTCATTATTTGCGGTAATCATTTCAAGCGTCGCATTCCTGCAATGGGTCTTTAGTGTTGGTATCTCTGCGAATCTAAAGGATGTTGAATTTGACACAAAACTTGGGATCAGAACAACCCCAGTAATCTTTGGTGTACAGGCGATTGGAAATCAATTGAAAAAACCTGTCTTATTTCTTTTGTATGCGTACGGGATACAACTGGTTCATCTGATCGTAGTAATGTTCCCATTCTTCTTTGGATATTCTTCTCCTATGCTTGTTGGCTATCCGATTCCTCTTTTTGTTTTTCTCGTTCTCGCAGGTATCTTACTGATTATCACAAGAGGGATTCTTACAACACCGCTTGACAAACGCGACCAGATGCTTCGTTATGAAGGGGTTCATGAAGGGCTTGCTCTTCTCTTGATTCCGCTTGTCCTCTTGAGTTATCTCGTTGAAAATCTTGGTGCCTTACTCCCATTAATATTTCTTGTCGTTTTGATTTTCTGGCCACTTCTCTGTTT
>DATMXJ010000234.1:0-3451 GCA_035561675.1 Thermoplasmatota archaeon | reverse complement strand
ATACACAAACTTGACAAAAAGAGAACAAATGCAAAAGGTTGCTAAAATCATAAGTGAATTGAACGCGAAACTTCCGAAAAGAAAATTCATTCTCATGGGCCCAGGACGCTGGGGTAGCAAAGGAGACATTAAGCTTGGTGTACCGGTACGGTACGGTGATATCAACAATACTACCATGATACTGGAAATAGCGAAAGAAAAAGGAGGATATATCCCTGAACTTTCCTTTGGAACGCATTTCTTCCAAGACTTAGTTGAATCAAACATTAGGTACCTCCCCTTATACCCAGACCAGGGAGAGGACCTCTTCAATGAGAAATTATTATTAGAGTCGGATAACAAACTAACCGATGTTCTGCCCTCGTATAAAAACTATGAGGATGTCGTTCGGGTCGTCAAAGTCTCGGAGATTATTCCCGGAGGAACTCTAGCGGTTGTCATGGATGGAGAGGCTAATGAGGCATTGGCGTACCTCAAACCAGCGGATCATCTCACCTGGCGGACGCAGAAAATCGAAGAAATCGCTCAAGCGCTTGACCCTGAGCTCTATGGGATACAAGGGATGTATCTTATCGGAAGTACAAAAGACGGCAGCGCTGGCCCGACAAGTGATATTGACCTTCTTGTGCATTTCAAAGGGACAGAGGAACAGAAAGATAAACTCATGGTGTGGTTCGATGAGTGGGGCAAAAAACTGGCAAAAGAAAACAAAGAACGAACCGGTTTTGCCACCGAAGGTTTGTTAGATGTCCATATCATCACTGATGAAGATATTAAAAAGAAAAACTCATGGGCGTCCCATATCACATCCCCCTATCAGACCGTGCGGAAGATTTCATTGAAAAAAGATGATTAAGACACAGGGATAAGTTCCCTTGTCGCATTCTCCAGATGATGCGTATCGAATCGTACCACTGCAAGTTCAGGTCCATCATGAGCAGCTGTGAACGAATACGTTCTTTCAATTTTTTCTTTCCACCGTCCTGTAATGTGTGCTGATTCATGGACGTGACCATGCAACGTCAATAATGGTTGATGTGTTTTGATGAAACGTTGGATCGCGATACTTCCAACGTGGACATCCATAGGTGCGTGATCAACCTTTTTTCCATGGAGGTCTGCTCTATCAAGACATGAATGATATGGTGGGGCGTGAAAGAGATAAATTGTGTTTTTCGCTGGACTCTGTTTTGAAAGTGTGTCAAGATCCTCAGCAATCGTTGAATATGTTATTTCATCGAGAGGAATATCAATTGTCCGTTTCCCCTGCTCTGGCGATACTGCTCCGACATCAATATATCGTGAGACATCGTACCGCTCCCAATCCTTGAGCTGAAACGGTGTCGGAGGTACATAGGAATATCCCGTGACATAGGTTTTTTTATAAGAGATAGTTTTTTGATGAATATAGTCAAGAATGCCGGCCTTGTCTGCCTTGATAAAAATATATTCATACATTCGTGGATCGTCATTGCCCATGATAACAAAAAATCGGATTTTTTTATCAAAATCATTTTGTATGTTCCTAATCTCTGCAAAAATTGTAGTTTCAACAAATTCTTCCATGGTATTGTGTTTTACCAGTTGTAGAGGAAGAAGATCTCCACCCAAAAAAACTGCATCTGGCATCTCGTTTCTAATGATTTGAAAGAGACGTTGGAAGCGTGGGACATTCCCATGAATATCTGAAACAAAGATACCGTTCAACTTTTACACCACATCATGGATCGTTATGCGAGCCATCTGTTAAATCTTAATAAATTTTAGCTCTGGTTTAAAGACATCATAAACTATTAAAATTATACCTAATTACAGTTACAACAAAAGAAAGTAACTTCAGAGGGTTTCTATGTATCCGATTGTTGAAAAGAAGGTATTATCCGAGAATGTGAAGCTCTTAAAAATAAAAGCCCCGTTAGTCGCCAAAAAAGCATTACCTGGTCAGTTCATCATTTTACGAATCGATGAAAAAGGCGAACGTATTCCTTTGACCATTGCAGATTCGGACCCAAAAAATGGAACAGTCAGTATCATTTTTCTAGAGGTAGGAAAAACCACGAAACAACTTGGTTCGCTGAATGTTGGAGATTCGTTGGAAAATTTTGCAGGCCCTCTAGGGATGCCATCGGAGGTAAAAAAATACGGAACTGTTGTCTGTGTTGGTGGAGGAGTTGGTATAGCACCACTGTATCCGATCGTAAAAGCATTGAAAGAAGCAGGAAATCGAGTGATTTCCATCCTAGGAGCGAAAACTGCTAATCTCTTGTTATTAGAACAAGAAATCCATGCGCTTAGCGATGAGTTCTATATCGCGACTGATGATGGTTCGAAAGGTCACAAAGGTTTTGTAAGTGATGTACTACAACAGGTTATCGATAAACACAAAGTGGATATGGTCATGGCAATCGGTCCAATCATCATGATGAAGGTTGTATCCACCGTGACAAAAAAATATAATATTAAAACCCTAGTAAGTTTGAACCCAATTATGGTCGATGGGACTGGAATGTGCGGGGGATGCCGCGTCTCAATTGATGGAAAAACAAAGTTTGCTTGTGTTGATGGTCCTGAATTTGATGGCCATAAAGTAGACTATGATAATTTAATGCTTCGTAACCGTCGTTTTGTACATGCGGAAGGAGACGCTTGTAAACTGGTAGGTGCCCAATGAGCGTACGAAAAACCAAGCACGAGATGCCTGAGCAGCTACCGAAAGAGCGGATAAAAAACTTCAAAGAGGTGCCTTATGGCTACAGCAAAGAGATAGCGATTGAAGAAGCAAAACGATGTTTACAGTGTAAAAACAAGCCGTGTATGAAGGGATGTCCAGTGGAAATCGACATCCCAGGGTTTATCAATTGTATCGCGCAAGGTGATTTTGATAAGGCAGCAGACGTCATCAAAGCAAAAAACAATCTCCCTGCAATCTCTGGGCGGGTCTGTCCGTATGAAGAGCAGTGTGAAGGAGAATGTGCGTTAAAGAAACTCGGTGAACCAGTCGGTATTGGACGATTGGAGCGATTCATCGCGGATTATGAACGTGAGAAAGGAAAAAAACCACCGAAAAAATCGATATTGACGGGAAAGAAGATCGCGGTAGTCGGCTCTGGTCCTGCGGGTCTTACATGTGCTGGTGATCTTGCTCGAATGGGATATGCGGTTACCGTTTTTGAGGCATTACATGACCCTGGTGGTGTGTTGATGTACGGGATTCCTGAGTTTCGTCTCCCTAAAGCCATCGTAAAATCTGAAGTGGAATATATCAAAAGTCTTGGAGTTGAGATTAACTATGATGTCGTGGTAGGAAAAACCATTACCGTTCAAGAGTTAATGGATGAGTATGATGCTGTTTTTATTGGTACCGGTGCTGGTCTTCCGAATTGGTTGAATATCCCTGGTGAGAATCTCGATGGCGTCTATTCAGCAAATGAATTCCTCACCCGTGTGAATA
>DATMXJ010000233.1:0-3653 GCA_035561675.1 Thermoplasmatota archaeon | reverse complement strand
GTGTATCAGAACCTGAAGAAACTCATCCGGTATCTTATCACAAACAATATCGGTAAGGTCGTCGGTATTCTTGTTACACCGCTCTTCGGGTATCCAGTGCCGTTGATGCCGTTACAATTGCTCTGGTCGAATGTGATCATGGAATCATTCCCAAGCATCGGGGTGAGTACAGATTCTGCTGACAAGAATATCATGAAACGAAACCCCTCTAAGATGTCAGAGCCGATTATTTCTCGTAAGCATCGGATAATTGTGATTGTCGATGGCATCATCTTCGGCTTATCCATCGCTGCAGGGTACATCCTTTGTTTTGAATACCTCAAAGCCCAGGGCATCGGGCTTGAGCAGGCAGGACTGATGGCAGGTACTGTCGCATTTGCCATTACGTTGCTCTCACCTCAGATTTATGTGTTCATCTTACGAGAAGGAACTTTCATCGAGAAGTTCAAACGAAAAAATATTCTGTTGAAATCTTTTTTTGTGTTTACCTTCCTCATGATTCTTGCGATTATTTTTGTCCCTGGGTTGAATACTCTGTTTACCACCGCTCCTGTATTTGATCCAGTAATCTGGGGTATTATCCTTGGGTTCTCTCTTCTTACGACAGTGTTCCGGGCAGTGCTTGGGGATCATTTATTTTTCAAACGAAATGGTGAGTCTCAGAGTAGTGCAGAATAATAATTTTATTAAGCTGCAGAATCATTCGTAGTTTGGATTTTTATGGAAGTCAGACCATCCTACGATGAATATTTCATGGAAATGGCTTATGTGGTCGCAAAGCGAAGCACCTGTTTACGGCGGAAAGTCGGGGCGATTCTTGTAAAAGAAAAACATATCTTGAGTACTGGGTATAATGGGGCACCAAAAGGTCTCAGACATTGTTCAGAAACTGGGTGTCTGCGCGAGGATCAGAATATCCCTTCCGGAGAGCGGCATGAACTCTGTAGAGGATTACACGCAGAACAAAACGCGGTCATCCAAGCAGCGGTGTTCGGTGTCTCAATTAAAGGGTCTGTTCTCTATTGTACGAATACCCCCTGTGTCGTTTGTGTCAAGATGTTAATTAATGCTGGTGTCACTGAAATTATTTATGCAGGGGAGTATCCTGATGAGCTTGCGAAACAAATGATGAGCGAAAGCAATCTAAAAATAAAAAGATTTAAATAATAGAATAGGATATAAAAATTTAAATGAAAAAATTGGAAAAATATATATACTTCAGAATTGATTTATTCCGCGAGGAGAATGTATGAAACGGAAAAAGTCTATGGTATTGGATGATAACGAAAATAAAGCAGTCCAGTTGTTCTCAGAACTTGGAATGCCTAAGAATCTCGCAAAGACGTTACTCTACATTTCTCAGGTGGATGAATGTCGCTCCGCAGATGTCGAACAAGGAGCAGATCTTCGACAACCTGAAGTTAGCGTCGCTATGCAAGAACTCCGCCGGAGAGGCTGGGCTAAGAAACGCGATGAAAAAAAGAAAGGGAAAGGAAGACCGGTTCATCTCTACAAGCTTACCGCTGACCTGCCATCTATCCTGAAAAGCTTCGAAAAAGAAAAGATGCAAGAAGTAGAGAATATACGAACTGACCTAGACCAGCTCCATAATCTTATTACTTCATTCGAAAAGTAGTCTTCAATACACCATTCCCATCGCTTCTTCTTTATCGATTTACGTGAGGAGCTCGTTTAAGAACGTAGGGTGATTCGTACGTGATGCAGAGAGTCAAAAATGTTTTTCGTAACAGCAGCCAGGCTGTCGATTGTATCATACTTAAAAATGCAACCATCCCCTATGTCGATGATAACTTCTTCTATGTCACGAATCTTGATCAAGGACTCTTTGAAGGATCCTGTGCAGTACTCCATTCTGACGGAACCGTCGATCTTTTGGTCTCTGAACTTGAAGCAGAAAGTGCTCGGAAATCCACAGCGCGTTTAGCCATTTATAAAACAAAAGAAGAATTTTCCACAGAACTCAAACATCTCATTACTCCCTTTTCAACCATTGGTGTAAACGCAAGTGGTCTTTCATATCTCGATTTCAACAAGTTCACAGGGCTTGTACCAAATACAAAGTTTGTGGATGTATCTGATGGATTTTTCAAATCACGACTCATCAAAGACGAACAGGAAATTCAACGCATAAAAAAAGCATGTGAAATCGCTGATGAGACGATGGTGACAATCCCTGAAATCGTTGCTGAAGGGATGAGCGAAGATGAGCTTGCGGCAGAAATCAATTATTCACTACAAAGCCTTGGTGCAGAAAGACCAGCGTTTGATACCATTTCATCATTTGGGAAGAACACAGCAGAACCGCACTATGGTCATGGGAATGTGAAACTCGAGAACGGCTCCGTTGTTCTCTGTGATTTCGGAGCATGTTATAAAAAATACAATTCAGATATCACCCGCACGTTTGTTTTTGGGAAAGCGACTGGAAAACACAAAGAGATGTACGAGACGGTTCTTCAAGCACAACAAATCGCGTTTCAGGCAATAAAACCAGGGGTAAAAGCATGTGATGTCCATCATGCAGTTCATTCGTTTATCGATTCAACAAAATTCAAAGGAACATTCATTCATTCGACGGGTCATGGCCTTGGCCTCGCAGTCCATGATGGTATTGGGTTTGCCCCAGACAATGCCATGGAACTGAAAGAAAACATGGTCCTTACCGTTGAACCTGGGGTGTACCTGCCAGGATTCGGTGGAGTTCGTATTGAAGACGACGTTGTCGTAAAAAAAGATGGATTGGAGCTTCTTACAAAAAGCTCACGTGAATTCATTGAATTAGGATAAATGTCTGTCTGGTGTTTATTCTTTATCTCGTTTGTAGGTCCAGTTAATCTCAGAGTTAATTTTCCTGTACAGTTCTGCACCTTTCTCCAATGTCTTCTTCTCGTTTAAGATCTCTAAGGATTCATCCGCAAGAATCTTTAACACTTCTCGAATTTCTTTTCTATTTGTCTTTAATAATTCAATACCCATATGTAACAGTTCATTGATAATCTCTGAAACATCTTCTCCTTCGATCGTAATGTTAATTTTTACCATTGTACTCCCTCGTTTTTTTTTTTATTATCTCTTTGATACCATATTTTCTATGGATATCCTGCCATGAAAACCACCACTTAAATACTTTTTCATAACTAGATTTTTTTATGCCATTTTTCTACAAATAAAAAAATCATCACATGTCCTTCTTCTTTTGTTCTCTAAATAATAATTCTTAATAATAGGTTGTTCTTTCTCTGGTGTAATGGTTCTCGCCCAAGAATCTGTTGTCAATCGTACTGAAACTATTGCTCTCGTGACAATGGCATCGTTGGTCGGTCTTGGCATTTTTCAGATTATTCTGGGGGAATCTATTTCTCATAGCGTTTCGCTTATTGGAAATGGTTTCGATTGTATCGGAGATGGGTTCGTCTCAGGGATAGTCTGGGCTGGCCTTCGATTCTTCAAAAAACCAGCGGATCAGCGGTTCCATTTCGGGTATTATAAGCTGGAAAATCTCGCCTCCATTGCTGCGACAATTGTCATGTTTTTGTTAGCGGGTTACATTATCCTTCGATCCTATAATCAGCTGATTAACCCCGAAGAGGTTCAGCTTCCGTTTATTGGCGCGATAGTGGCATTTATCGCTG
>DATMXJ010000232.1:0-2852 GCA_035561675.1 Thermoplasmatota archaeon | reverse complement strand
CTGGACAAGGTGTTTGAAAATGCATCCCTTCTTCTGGATGAATATATAGAATGGTTCAACACAGTGCGATATTCCCTCGGGGTGGAGGGAATACCTTCATCATTTTATTACGAATGTTAGCGATGTCTATTGACATTACAGAATGGAAAAGCACTATCGCTCTGTGGGGTCACAGGGTTTTTTCATGCAGTAGGATTTGTTCCCCGTATTTGGTGTAACACGACTCACAATATTTCCGTGCGATGAGCGAATGGATATGGTCGGTGATCCCCTCTTCGACATAATGAAGATTGTCCGGGGGGATTTGCTTGTTGCAGTAAATACACACGGTGGGAAATTGCGAATGTCGTCTCACCAAGCGTGTTTCAAGTAATTTTTTCTCCATCATCTTTCCTCCCATTATATTCCTTTGTTGAGGTATTAAAACCTTCCGTTTTCTCTTGTCTATAGGATGTACTCGGGTGCTAGGTTTAAGTATAGGCAACGGTATTCCCGAAAGACACAGCAGAAGGCGGCGGAAGACTGCCTCCCATAGCGAGCAACCATCACATCTTTTGGGGTGGTGCCTATAAGGGTGGGGTAGTCAGGAAATCCCGACGGGCCCATAACCCGTAGACCAATGGTTCAAATCCATTCCCCGCTATTTTCTTTTTTTTCTTTCAAACATCAGGTTTATAAGATGATTTCTTTTCCGGTCATTTTGTGAAAAAGACATCTTCAGAACGGTTCTGGGAAATCGATGCTCTCCGCGGTATTGCAATCATCCTGATGATTCTGTATCATCTTGTTTTTGATCTGAACTATTTCGGGTTATTTACGACAGATTTGGATTCTCTTCCTGTACTGTTGTTTTTGTATCCTGTTAGCACCACGTTTCTGCTGCTGGTTGGTATTTCTCTCACGATAAGCTATTCCCGCGCCCAACAAAAATTAACAGAACGACAATTGCAAGTTAAGTTTCTGAAACGAGGGACCAGTGTTTTTGGATTAGGTCTGTTTATCACACTTGTCACTTGGGTGTATCCTCATGATGGGTACATTGTGTTCGGTGTCCTGCATTGCATTGGTCTTTCAATTCTCTTGGCGTATCCTTTGATTCGGTTTCGTAACTTCCCGCTCATTCTTGGAGTTATTTGTATCATCCTTGGTATAATTCTCCGAGTCACAGTAATCGTTGATTTTCCTTGGTTGCTGTGGCTGGGTTTTGTCCCTTCTGGTTTTTACACCCTTGATTATTTTCCTTTACTCCCCTGGTTTGGTGTTGTGTTAATCGGGATTTTTCTTGGGAATAGTTACTATCAAGACAATAAAAGAAAAGTATCATTTAATGATCATTCACAGTTCATTCTGAGTCGAGGATTGTGTTTTTTAGGGAGACACTCGCTGATCATCTATCTGCTCCATCAGCTTCTCATCGTTGGTCTGTTGTATGTTCTCCATCTTGTGATAAACGGTTCACGTATCGTGTGATCCGCGGGATTGTTTGAATCAAATGCACTTTTTTTGTGTCTTCAGATGTTTTAAAGTCTCTCAGCATCCAGAACACATGATCTGCGACCTCGACAGGTTCTTGTCTGTTCTCGTACTGCTCATATAATTCGATGAAATGGAGAATCTGCTGTTTGATATCGACTGGTTTTTCATGGAACACCCATGGGCAGTGCTGTGCCTGTCTGCCGATCATCACTAAATCGCAACCGGTTTTTTGTAACAACGACAGCCCATCGTTGTATGATGTAACATCACCATTTGCAATCACCGGAATCTTGAGTTTTTGTTTGATCTGTCTCATAATCGTCCAGTTGACCTTCCCAGCATACCCTTGATCTGCGGTACGACCATGAACGCAGAGTGCGGATGCACCTGCGTTCTCAATTAGCTGTGCGACAGCGACACCATTGATGTGCTGGTTGTCCCAGCCGATGCGGATCTTCGCGCTCACCGGTTTTTCTGTCGCATCCACCATCGCCCTGAGTAGTTCTTCGAGTTTTGGGAGATCTTTCAGAAGCGAAGCACCACATCTCTTCTGCAGAAAATCTTCTTCGATGCATCCGACGTTAAGATCAATGATGTCAGCGAACTGTTCGACTGCTTGAACAGCTTTTACAAGGACGTTTTTTTCACTGCCGATCAACTGAACGGCCACGGGTCGTTCCATCTCCTGGATGTTCAGGAACTCTTTGACATCATGGTGGTTTTTTCCACTGATGAGACTGGCGTCGATCATCTGGGTGTAGATCAAGCCTGCACCATTTTCCTTACATAACATTCGGAATGCGGTACAACTAATTCCAGCTAGGGGCGCAAGCACAAAACGATTCGGTATCTCGACAGTTCCGATTTTCATGGGACCCCACAAAGAAGGATTATTGTTAATGGTACCGTAACTTGAGATGAGGGACCTCGACCCCTGTTCCTTTTTGAACAGTACCCACACGTTTCACCGTAGCATCAGAGTAATTCTGAAGGATTTTGGTCGTCTCCTCTGCGTCCTCATTTTCCACGATGACGGTAAATCCCATCCCCATATTGAAGATCTGATACATCTCATAATCATCGATGTTCCCATGCTTTTGCAGGAACGTGAAAATCGGCTGTGGCCCCAAGGGGTTTTCAATCAAATATTTTACTTTTTCTTTTAAGCGAGGGATGTTCCATAATCCGCTGCCGGTGATATGCGCCAGCCCATGAACATCGATTTTCTTGAACAATTCAAGGATCTCTTTTACATAAATCCTGGTTGGCGTAAGCATTATCTCCCCGATGGTTTTCCTCGGGTACAATCCATCAGGAAATTCATCGGTGTACGAGAACTCCGCTTCCTCGACCACTCGTCTAGCAAGAGTGTAACC
>DATMXJ010000231.1:0-4953 GCA_035561675.1 Thermoplasmatota archaeon | reverse complement strand
AATCTAGAATATATCGCAGAATTGAGAATGCATTGGGAAATCGTTCAAATAACCATTCAAAGAGTCGAAAATGCGGCAACTCATACGGCATTGTCACCGAAAGTGTTTCCCAATCGCTCTCTGCGCTGTAATTGTCCTTTGCCTTGACTTGAATGGTGTAGGTCCCCTGTTTGTTCCAGATGTGATTCACGGCTTGTTCTTGAGCTGAAGTATATGGTCCGATCCACCCGGTGTTTGTACCGTCGCCCCAACTAATATAGTAAGAAATGTTGTTTCCTTCAGAATCAGTCGAAACGATGGTATAATCGTAGTTTTGTTTTGCTTTTCCGGAGGAAGGTCCATCAATTGTTGGTGTAGATGGAGGTGAGTTATTTATAAGGTGGAGCGCATAGAGATAGGTATAGAAGCTTTGATTCTCAGATGGAAAAAATTGTGCTGCGATATAGATCGTTCCATCATTCCCAATTACAGGTGACGATTCCATATGATCCCCCGCATCAAATTTCCATCGCAGCGTTCCGTCATGATTGAGAGCATAGAGATAACCATCATCGGAACCGCAATAAATGATTCCATATGTATCAATGGCTGGAGAGGAGTATATTTCATTACCTGTCTGAAAACGCCAATTTTCGTTTCCGGCGGGACTGACGCTAAAGAGCAACCCGTTATAAGATCCTACATAAATTGTTCCGTCTGATGCGATTGCCGGGGATGTTTCAGCGGTGTCACCAGTGCTAAATTTCCATTTCAGCGTTCCATTTGGGGTTATCGCATACAGATAACTATCCCATGAAGAAACATAGATCGTACCGTCATCGCCGATGGACGGAGATGATTTGACTTCACCGTTTGTTTGATATTTCCATTTCAATGTTCCATTTGGATATACAGCATATAGATAATGGTCATGCGAACCAATGTAGATAATCCCATTACCGTCAATAGCTGGCGAAGAATAAATCCAATCAGTCGCATTGAAATACCATTTAATCACCCCATTTGGAGTGACAGCACACAACCTGCTACTGCCCAAAGATGCAGCGAAAATTGTTCCATCATTATCAATGACGGGTGATGAAAAAACCCAACCAGATCCTAGATGTATACTCCATTTTATCGTTCCATTTGGATAGAACGCATAAAGATCGCCATTCATCGATCCTGAGTAAATAACTCCATTCTCTCCCACAGCCGGTGAAGCATCTATCCACCCACCAGAAGCAAAATGCCATTTTTCAGAACCATTTGGATAAATAGCAAAAAAACTTTTATCAAAATCCTCAGCGCCGATATAGACGATACCATTTTCATCAATAGCCGGAGAAGAAACAGTCCAACCTTCCATCAAGAATTTCCATTTTATCGAAGGCCAATTACCAGCGGGGCCATATGGGCTTCTTCCTGTGTGACAGGTATCATGATGGAACATCGGCCAGGAAGAATTTTGCAAACCTCCGTTCGTTTCTGTTTGAGTCGTTTTTATGGATGTTGTCTTGATTTCTAAAGAATTTGTAGAATCAGTATTCTGTCCTGATGTCATGGGCATTATCATGGAAATAATGCACATCAGCACAAAGCAATTTTTTAACAAATTCCTTTCGCTCAAACTCAATTCCCCTGTAATTTTTCTATTAATATTAAAGGGTGATATCATATATAAATATTTAGCACTTAGATTAATTTCATCTAATTAATTCTAAATAACCGGAAAATATCATATGGAGAACATTTTCGAGTAAAAATATGAATACGGCGTTGTCTCAAAAATCAACCTGCTCTACTATAGGTCTTAATACCGAAGAAAAATCCTTCCCGGAGGCGGTGAATACTTTTGAGACAAAGCCTAAGAATACTTTCGTTAACCTCAGCCTCATCAATATCAACAAAAACGTCCTTACATTAAGCAGAGGTAAAAAAGATGAAGAAAAAATTGTTGGTAATATTGGTTTGTACGCTGATGATTGCCTCGGCGACGATATTGATTACACCAGAATATTATCAGGTAAAAGCTGCTAGCGGAGAAAGTTCTGTAGGTGATGAAAATGGCGTTGGAATCAACACGTCATATATTTGCTATATTGCTGATAACCTAAGCTGGATTGGTAGAACTCATGATAGAGGTAGAGCATTTGGAACTGATGGAGAATATCATGCTAGTATCCTTATAGAAAATCAGATGAATCAAATCGGACTATATGAAGTCAATACAGATGAAATAAAAGGTACTGCTCAACATCCTGACCTCAATGCAACATTGAAAGTAGTATCAAAGGGAATACTAATTAACGGGACGCAGTCGATAACAGATTGCTTCATTACACCAAGATGGAACACGACGTTCATATCTCTTTTAGATCCTGATTTGGCAGAAAATGCAAGTCACTTAACATATAACTATTCGTATACAGACCCTTTACCTATTTACCAGAAACCTAATTTTTCCGCTTTTGACGAACTATTCAATGATTTAGAGTTCTTGGATTATCTTGCTGAAAACCTATCTCTTAGAAAACTTGATACTAAACTATCATGGATAATATTTTTTATGAATCAACTAGAACGAATTTTTAATTTTACCTATGAAAATATCAATGTATCTGATCCAGATACACTACCATCGTGGTACAACGGAAATATAACAGAACCTAAATGTGGCCCTTATCTTCTAATTGAAGAAGATCCAAGCTATAACCCAAATGCAACTATCCCCTCAGTATTGTTAGACGAATTTGAACCACTTTCTGCTCCTAGGGCAATATATCATGCTCTAAAACTCATCATAGAGATGAGTTTCTGGAACCTTACACATCATAATTGTATGGGATTAATTCGCTATGATTTCAACAACGATACCTCTGATATGACAAATGGTCTGCTCAATGCTCGACCTATCCTATACATTAACGGAAGTGTTGGTAGACCAATTTACGAAAACGCGACTCTCCTAACTCCTTCAAATAGAGAAATTAGTTTCTGGATTAACCAAAGTTACAATCCCTCCATAAAAAGTTATAATGTTTTCGGTCAAATCAACGGAACAAATCCAAATAAAACAGTTCTTATTGACTGCTTGTATGATTGCTGGTGGAACCAAGGAACAGCGGATTCCGCGATTGGCATGGGGACAGTACTAGCCCTTGCAAAATACTTCAAAGACCACAACATCACCCCAAAGTATACACTAAAATTCGTTGCCTTCGGCGGTGAGGAATATGGCTTTCTCGGTGCACAACATTACAATGATACCCATACGAATGAAAACATCACTACGGTGATAGATCTCAATCAAATAGGATTCAGCCAGACCGGATCACTTCCTCAGACAATGTTTGTTCATACAAATAATGAATCTCTTAAGTCCCTCCTTCGATGTATCACCAATGACACCCATTATAAAGAACGCACCGGGACACCTTTTCTTCACATCGGGTATACCTATTATGGAGCACCAAGCGACGACCAACCGTTCGCAATTGCCTGCTTACCACATAAAGGCAATCGCTCGTTAAACACCATTTGTTTCTTAAAAGATATGAACTGGACACTGCACCACAGAGATGGTCATAATCATGATTTAGGGGATGTAATGACTTACTATAATGAGACTGATATCAATGTAACAAGCGAGATGATATGGAATATCACAAAATATTTCACGGTAGACCCTAACTGTTGGTTCAGTAACATCTCATTTACCACATTTGATTCACCAAACGATGGCGACACCCTCAACGACTCAATACGAGCGAACTTCACGATACACACCATAATACCCCAAGATAAAGTACGAGTTGTCTTAGATCTTGGCTCCAAGGTCGGTGAATTTAATACATTACAACTTGGTGCAGATACTATTGATTATATTGTGTCTTCTGGTGGCGTTGAACAATCATATGTGTTCACCATCCCAGATAATTGTACTGAAGGGAATTATTCGTTGAGTTTCAAGCTGTATAATTCCACCGGACGAATTAATGAGATCATTAATCTGAATGGTGGCGGCACGTATTATAATGATACCAGCGACACTTCAAATTGGTATCATCTATACCATCCGTTGGGATATCCGAAAGTTGGAAATTCCTATGAAAGCGTAAATGATAGAATCTGCGGCTCTGTTTTCACTGCAACTCAAAATGGTAGGGCTGACAATATCACCGCTTATATCAATCAAAATTTCTTTGAACCTACCCATTATAAATGTATGATCTATCGAACAAATGATTCGTTGCTTATCGGTACAACAACTGAAAACTGGATCTCTCGGGATGGACTGGCATTATCTCCCTGGTGGGCAGTATTCAACTTCACCGATAGTAAACCTGTTCTCGTAAAAGGAACTGAATATATGATAACATGCTGGGGCGATAACGCTCTTTCAGGGATATATTATAACGAATCTTTCTTTGCATCAACGGGAGCATTTGATAATGAAACCTATGGGAATCCACCAAACCCAGGAAATTTCACCAATGAATCCCGGTATTATTCTATCTACTGTAGCTACACCCCCGACATCACAGCGCTACAGATCACCAACGTCACTGCAACACCTTCTATTGTTGGTTTTGGTTACAACGTCACGATCTCTGCAAATGTCACGGAGGATAGTAGCAACGTGAGCCTTGTCAAAGTTCAGGTTAATTATCCCGGTGGCGGTTCAAGTAATAACACCATGACCCACACGACCGGAGACACCTACCAGTACGTGTTCACAGACACCTGGCTTGTCGGACAACACAACTACAGTATCTATGCAATTGATGATGATAACAACAGTCGTACCGTCACAGGATTTAGTTTTAATGTCTCCGCGGACGCGACCATCACCATCGCCACCCTGGAATATAGTTACACACACGACGAGTTCATCAACATCACCGACCCACCATCACCACTCAATAATTACATGCTAGTTGACCGTGGTATCGATTGGGATAAATACTATGA
>DATMXJ010000230.1:0-3312 GCA_035561675.1 Thermoplasmatota archaeon | reverse complement strand
GTGTCGTGAGATTCTTTGGTTTTGGGTCTGATGGACGTTTCGAGAACGTAGGATCCAGGTCACAGTACACCGGGATGACATGAAATCCTAACGCGGTGAATATCTCTGGTGCGGATAGCGTCATACTTGCGCCGCCACAGTCAAGGGCGACCGTGAGTTTTTTTTTGAATTTGAACTGGGGAGTGAAGAAGTCTTTATAACCTGTCTTAGCGTCGACGGGGGTCACCTGGCCGATATGGTCCCATGAGGCCAATTCAAAAGAATCCTGGAGAACAAGGTCTCTGATCGCCATGAGGTTTTCTTCAGGGAATCCTACACCATCACCGTAGTAGAACTTGATTCCGTTCCATTCCGGTGGCAAGTGACTGGCGGTGACAAACGCAATCAGGTCAGCCTTCAGTTCACCCCCGGTAAAAAGTGTCTGACCAAATGACGTCGTCCCCGTATGATGGATATGGACCCCTGTGGCAGTGACTCCTGCGATGAACGCATGGGCAAGGCATTGGCTAGACTGGCGGATATCACCACCGACACTGATCTGTTTTCCCCGCATGGTTTGTTTCACGTACGTTCCAGCGGCAAGCCCGATTTTGTAAAAGATATCAGGGGAGATTTCTTTGTTGTACAATCCTCTGATATCGTACGCCCGGAAAATGAGTTTTGAAACAGGTTGTTCCATGACAGAGCACATGAGTTGCCTGTTATAAAAATATGTTTGCTGAAGACCTTGGTTTACTCCCCGATCACGTTCCCAATCTGTTTGCTGGGGTATCCTGGTGGGATTGGCTGGTTCCACACCACTACATTATCCAGCGATGTGCCATCCTGGATTCGTTCATTGTCACCAACCGCGACGTTCCTAAGCACAGAGCCATCACCGATGGAAACGTGCTCACCAATCACGCAATGATCTAAAGTGACGTTCTCTCCAACTGTGACTTCGTCAAACAACACACTGGATTCAAGGGTCGTATTTGTACCGACCGTCACCTTGTTGCCGACACAGGACTGTCGCAGAACACCTTGGATGGAGCACTGTCCTCCGGTGATGAATGTTTTCTTCTGCTGCTCCAACAAAAGTTTATGAACGCTGATGTAGCTGCTGATCCTGCCGACATCAATCCAATGCCCCTGGAACTTATACCCGAAAAAACGCCCGGTGTTATCAATAATCTGCGGGAAGATCTGCTTCTCCATAGAAACCAGTTTGCCTGGTTCAATGTAATCGAGCACCTGTGGTTCGAGCAGGTACGCCCCTGCATTAATCAGATCGGAGGGAGCATCCTCCGCCTTTGGTTTTTCGACAAACTTCGTAATAGTCCCATCTTTTCTGATGTCGACGACGCCAAACTCTGAGACATTCTCAACAGGCCATAATGAGATCGTCGCGACCGCTTTTTTCCGTTCATGAAACCTGAGCATCTCTGTGAGGTTTAAGGAACAGATGATATCAGCATTCAACACAAAAAAAGATCCGGCGATGTGCTTATCAGCGAATTTGACAGCACCACCGGTCCCCAGCGGTTCTGGCTCTTCGTTGACAATGATGGTTTTCCCAACATCATGGTTGCAGAAATACTCCTCGATTTGTTCTCGGCGGTAGTTCACCGCGAGAATGACGGTATCGACTTTTTTGGGAAGTGTCTTAATCAAATGAGCAATCATCGGCTCGTTCATAATAGGTAATAGTGACTTTGCCCGGGTAAAGGTAAATGGTCGAAGTCTGGTGCCAAAGCCTCCTGCAAGGATGATTGCCTCCATATGAATCCCTTAAAGATATTATTAGACCCAGAAATAGATGCTACGTATTAAATCGTTTCTTTTTCCCACGTGACGAAAAGAAACGAAAAGAATTTATATGATAAAATTATTATAATTAGTAGATATCTCAGGGGATACTATGAAAAGAAAAATGAAATTCAGCGTAGGCATCATATCGATGATATGTATCATAATGTTGATTACACCAGCATGTACTGCTGGATTAAGCTCGCTTACGGTAAAAAAGAAAAACACACAGCCTCAACAAGCATCAGCATCACAGTATTGGGCATTATTATTTGCCGTAGGAACCTATGAAGGGAACCCGGACCAAGACCGTCCATCGATGATAGAAGCCTGTGACGATTTGAATGGTGTACTTCTGGATTCCCCACAATACTGGCAAGCCAGTAATATCCATACCCAGAAAGGGGGACAATGTTACCTTCAGAATCTGATTAAGGAATTGCTCTGGCTGAGAAAAAACTCTAAAAGTGAGGATTATGTTTTTGTCTACATCACCACTCATGGAATACAATTGCAAAAAAACGGTTCACCCTGGGATCTTCCACCAAAAGACGAGTCTGATGGGGCAGACGAGGCTCTTATTATGTACAATGGATTTAGTCAATGGTATGGCCTCATCTGGGATGACCTGTTAAACTTCTTCCTCAGTACGATAAAATGTAAGGCACTCTGTCTTGTTGTTGATAGTTGCTATAGCGGTGGATTCAATGATTTGCCATTACCCATCACGAAGCAAAAGAGGTATACGGCGATGTCCAGTCAGGAAAATGAGGTATCGTATGGATCAGATTTTTCCAATTTACTAATTACCGGTTTAACGAATGGATTAGCAGATACCAACATCTGGTTATTCGGAACTAGTGGAAACAACGACGGCATCGTTTCAGCCCAGGAAGCATTTCGATTTGCTAAATTCTGGTTAGGATATCAAACCCCAACAGAAATTGATACGTTCTATTCAGAGTTTCCTCTCACCTATTCATAATAAATTCTGAATCACCCAGGATAAGGGGTTACTGAAACATTTAAAAAGTAATAGAAATTCTGGTTACGCTACACGAAGTGATAGTGTTTTTGCTATTGGGCTCGTGGTCTAGTTGGTTATGACGTCTCCCTGACACGGAGGAGGTCTTGAGTTCGAATCTCAACGAGCCCACTCCATTCTCTTGATACGGACCTTGTGGCTTACTGACCATCTCAAGGAATTGAAAATACTCCTGGAGTTTGTTCTCTAAGAACTTGCTTATCTCAATACCCTTGTCTCGTGCTTTCTCGACCAAATCAGCCTCAATCAATAAGTTCAATGGTTTCTTGCTCATGCGCATAGACACGCATTCCAAAGCATAAATATCTTCTCATAACACTCATTCTTTGATTCATTCTTTGATTCTATAGATAAGCATATACCAGCCTTAAATTAATTTACTTCCAAAATACTAACTTAGTCGTTCAAATAATTTGTAACGAAATTTTAAACTTACTTACCTAACAATGAAAGAGAGGGGGATTTTTCTTTTTTCTTTT
>DATMXJ010000229.1:0-2056 GCA_035561675.1 Thermoplasmatota archaeon | reverse complement strand
GGTTATTAAAGAGGGCGGAGTTTAGGCTCTATCTGCCAGCCATCTCCCAGCCAGCTGAAGCCCAGAGGCTGGAAGGCTTACAGCCCACATTCCGCATTAACCCTGCAAACCATAGTATTTTTCACATTCCGGTCCAAGTAGCTTGAGTATCGTTACCTGTTCTTGGGTTAGGTGAACTATTGTTTTGACCACACTACCACCTTCAATCAATACCGTATGGGTGACTCCCATAAAGATTTGGAACACCCATCTCATAGTTGGTTTTTGTGTTGGTTTTTTGAGCTGATTGGATACAGTCGTTCCAGTCTCACGAAGTTTTTTCCTTAGGATCCATTCGCCAAAAGCATAGATAAGTAGAGTGAGAACCATGATCATGGAGAGTGATTCTATCCGCTCCTCTTTCTTCAAGTAGATTTCCGCAACATGAAAGCACTTATCCTTCAAGAAGCGGAATCCATGCTCAACCTTCTGTTGCCCTTTGTAATTGGCAAGGATTGTCTCCCCATCGAGATCCATTTTATTGCTGGCAAGGACAAAACGACCTAACTTTTGACGTTTTCTTAAAACCAAATCGTTATCAAGCTCGACTTCCGCCTCAATGAAATAGCGAGTTTCCAGCGGTTCGCCTTTCTTGGGACGCCCTCGCTTCTTCTCAATTTTTGTGGATTTGAGACTTATCTTCTCGTCCTTTAGTCGATGAAGGGGGTGCTCAGATCTCCATTTTTTGAGGCGATTCTCGGCATCGGGAACGCAGACAAAAGGCTCATTAGCAATTTTATTTAAGTCTTTTATGGCATCGTCTGTCTTTGTTTGAATCATCTTATCGAAAGTCTTTTCCTGCCTCTTCTGCATCTCCTCAGACCAAACAACCACGCCACGTTGAGGAATACCTCCATGAGTCAGCTCTGTGACATGAAAAGCATATCGAGGATCTTTGCCGGGCGTCATTTCGATATCGGCGTTTTGCAATACCTTGATTTCGTTTATTGTTTCGGGGGCATGAGTAATCCATAGTGTCTCCGTTCCCAGCTCCTGGATATTCTCAGCAGTATACATGGCACTATCAGCTATCCAGATGGTTTGGCCGTCGAGATTGATCGATTTTTGAGTTTTTTTGATCATTTCAATAAGGGTCTTCTTATCAGACTTGTTTCCATCGTAAGCTTCGGTAAAAAGAGGAATGCCAAACTGATTCGCGACAAGGCCGAGGACAAAACGCTTGAGATCTTTTCGTCCATCTTTTGCGTGCCCGTAGGTTATTTTGATCGAATCGGTACTGTCTGGAGCATCGCCTTCGTATTTGCCATGAACACTGAAGTTAGTGGTATCAACATGAATAAGTTCTGTTCCCAGAGAATGCTGCTGCATGATGCTATTTGTGATCTCATTGTAGAGCTTTGCGGCACCATACTCGTGAATCGCATCAAGTGTTCTGCCGAGTACGTCATCGGTGAGGTCATCTGCTGAAATTCCTTTACCAAGAAGATGTTCAACAGGGACTGTTTTGAACCTTAACTCTTTGGCGTGGGGAATAGCTTCAATCCAAGCTTCGCCTCAATATCTCTAATTTTTTTAGGGACTTCCATAACTTGTCCATATATTCCGAAGTCGATATGATAAATCTTACTGAACTCAAAGAGCAGGTCAATGGGTGTCATCTTTTTATTCAGATCAGCCTTCTTTAAAAGCAATTCCAGCTTGCTATAAGCGTAAAGGGATAAGAAGGCTATGAAGACGTGCCCAAAAACGCTCTCATCATCCTGCAGATACAGCCTGTCGGCAGATAGTGTTGATTTGTAGGCATCAAACCTCTTTTCGACGGTCTCCCTCCTCTTGTAGAGCTCGTATGCCTCCTGCTCGGACATCTCTTGGTTAGATAGGATGAGAATGCGTCCAGACTTCTTCATCTGCTCATTCAGCTCATTCTTGGTGATCTTTCCATCTTCCAAGTGCCTATAGAGGGTATTTTGCTCTTCAAACAATAGGGCCTGGTCCTCAAAGAGATAGAGATGCTTGTCCCCGACCATCCTGCTCCCACATTTGATCAGTCTATCAT
>DATMXJ010000228.1:0-2409 GCA_035561675.1 Thermoplasmatota archaeon | reverse complement strand
ACAAGCCAAAAAAACATAAACAAGAAATCTAAAATAATAGTAGATGTTACAGACTGTAACATCAAGGAGGTACTTGTCATATGAAAAAAGAATTCAAAGAAGGAAATATCACTATCACAGTTGATTATGATAAATGCAAAGGCTCAGGTGAATGCGTCACCGCATGTCCCGTCGAAATTTTTGAACTAGTCGACGGAAAAGCAGTCGCAAAAAAGATCACAGAATGCATCGAATGCTGCGCTTGCGTCAACGCCTGCCCCTATACAGCCATAGAACATAGCTCCTGCTAAATTCCTTCCACCCACTGGATCTTTTTTATGGAAAAAAAACAAATAGAAATACAACTGATAACGACCTGGCCATCAGACGAAATCGTCACATTATACACAGCAGGAGGCTGGTGGAAAGACACCTATGATACAGCAGGGATTCCTCAATTAATCACCAGGAGTTTTGCCTTTGCAGTCGCAGTGGATAAAAACACAGGAAAATCAGTAGGCATGGGCCGTGTCATATCTGATGGTGTCTCTGATGCATATATACAAGACCTCGTGGTCCTCCCATCGTACCGCGGTCAAAGCATCGGGAAAAAAATAACACAAAAACTGATAGATTTTTGTCTCTCAAAAGGGATTGTATGGATAGGACTGATCGCAGAACCAGGGAGCAGCGCATTCTACACATCCCTTGGTTTTAAAACAATGGAACACCATGTTCCCATGCTATATACAACGGAGAAATAATACATGCTATCTCTTAAGGATTTTAAAAAAATCCGTCTCGAGGATAAATCCATCTTCGACACACATTACCAACACCATCCCCCGATGCATAGCGGTGAACTGTTCACGACGATGATTAGCTGGGCGGAGTACGTTGAATACCACTATGCGAAGATACATGACAGCATCATTATTTTAAGCAAAGATAGCAACGGAACGGTACTCCACGCCCCGTCTGGAACATTCGATCAAGACCTGTTCACGCAGGTCATGAAGCTTGCGATAAAGGAAGACTGCATCTTTGGTTTTATCAAAAAAACAGAGAAAGACTACCTTTCGAATCACTATCCTACCTTAAAGATCATCGAGGATAGAGATTATTTTGATTATGTGTACCGAGCATCTGATCTCGCAGAACTCCCAGGTACAAAATACGGGAAAATACGGAATCGGCTCAATAAATTTACGAAAAACTTTTCATACACCACCGAGGAAATCACCCAGAACAACATGGACGAGGTAAACGAGTTTCTGAAACGATGGTGTCTTTGGAAAGACTGCAGCTCTGATGAATTACTAGAGAACGAGCGCAAGGCAATCATCTATTCGATGAAGCATTACTTTGATTTCAACCTCAAAGGTCTTGCGTTACGCATTGATGGTACGATTCAGGCTATCGCTGTGTATGAAAAAATGAATCCAGATACCATGGTTGTCCATTTTGAGAAAGGGTCCCCAGATTATGACGGGATTTATAAGGCAATCAACATGGAGACAGCCCAAAGAGTGCGCAATCTGGTTCCTTTTATTGACCGCGAGGAAGACGTAGGAATCCCAGGGTTACGACAGGCGAAACTATCCTATCACCCTGATCATTTCATCGAAGTCTTCTATACGGAAAAAGAAAGTCTACGGACTACAATAGTATGACCCTTGTAGTCCTCAATCGATTAGTTTCGTCGTTAAGAAACGGTTTATGGGACCGGTAACCAGGCTGTGATAATGCCTAGTCCTGCAACAGTCAGGTTCGAGTACACCCCGGTCGATATTTTCTCTCCAAACCAATACCCGAAGAAACCAAAGATAAACCCTGCATATTCTCCAGGCGGTACTGAATCTGAGATCAAACCATTTGTCTGGATCCCGTTCGGTGCGTATCCCTTATGCACGCTCACAATATTGAAACCAATAAAATTAATGAACGTGTTCAATCCAAACACCATCGTTGAGCCGTTTTCATTTTCCAGTGTAAACGTTATTGCACTGAGTGCGCTGAAGATGGAATTATTAATAGGTAGACTTTTTGGTACCCTTTCCAGTAATGACCTGATTAATCCATGGTTTGTCCTTTTGTCGAACTTTGCCAGAAGAGCATCAATGGAGGTCTGTTCGGAAACAAGGTGGTGATTCTGAAAGACTGAGAGCTGCGCTGCAAATTTACCGCTCATCGTTTTCTCAGTGGTTGCTACCGCTTGGAGTTCGTTGTTGATTGTATTCCATTCTGCTCGGGTCATGGTGATCTCTTTCTTTACGGGGATTGCTCCGGTAACGTCGATGAACTCCACTGTGATGGTTTCACTGTTTTTTCTTACTAATTTGGTTTGATATTCTGCCTGAGTTGTGCTTGCTAGTGCTGGTGTTATCATCAGACTTCCTATCAGAAGCACAGTTAAAATTATTATTTTAT
>DATMXJ010000227.1:0-5645 GCA_035561675.1 Thermoplasmatota archaeon | reverse complement strand
ACAATGCGTACGTTATTGATGAAAAGCAGCAGCGATTGCCAACCGTTGCATGACCGCCGAGTGAGATACGGCAACGCCCGATAGGGCTTGCCGAGGAACGAAGGCGGAACGGGGTTATAGGGGTGGAACCCCTATTTCATTATACTATATGAGCTTTGTACAAACGGAGGTTAACATTATCATTTTTGGTTGTATCTTCGTTCCATGAATCATTTGTAAGGGTTTTTGGTCTAACTGACATGTCAGAATTACTCGCATTTCTCCCTGTGAATACCACCTTAAAAAGATTCAATTAATTTGCAATGAGATAGTGCTTGCATATATATCGGGATATAGCGGTGGTTATGCAAGCAGTTGTGCAAGTGCATACGCAGCGAGGTATCCGGAAGCGAATACTTTATTAAAAGAGGTCCCATTCGTTTTTTGAGTGGGTACGATGGGATGCTGGAACAAACAACGATAGACCGTTCTATCGAGATTAAACGATCGGTCGCGATACGGGCACTTCGGCGGAGTAACATTCGACGGAAAGTGACAGAATACCTCTGTGAGATCAGCCCGAACTGCAGTTATACTTCTGAAATTGCGTATAGCATTGGTGCGACGTCATCAAACGTCATCGGAGCGTTACGGGGAATCGAAACACGGTATCGTGAGGAAGAATCCCTCATCGGCCTGAACATGGTCGAGGAACGATCTGGTGGGAAGAACGTACGGCTCTATGGCGTGACTGATTTTGGTAGAGAAATCATTCAAACCATGAGGACACGACGATAAACATCAATAAATTCTTTTTTTTTAGTCTTTCAGAAATTCTAAGGAAAAATTTTAAAAAAAACAAACAATAGGAAGGAAGAATAGAGGGGGGAAAAGAGGGTATAAAAGTCTAAGATCTTCCTTTCCTAGTTGTCGTTAGAAAGGATATCACATGGTCTTTTTATGAGCAATTTTCGCAGATGAACATGTACGTGGATATGCACCTACAAAAAGTTGTATTAGTTAAGATGGCTGAAAATTTCTTTACGGAGCTCCTCGATACCTTCTCCAGTAGAACATGATATCTTACGATTCGCAGATCCAGTGTTTTTTATGTCGACCTTGTTTTCAACGATGATAAACGGGACATCATTGAACAACTGCTTGATGTTTTCGAGCATGAATGTTTGTTCATCCATCTGGTACCCGCTGGTTCCTGAGGGATCAAAGATAAACACGATAAGGTCAGCTAGATGGCGCAACGCTGCGATCGCCTGCTTCTCAATATTGTTCCGTTCGGCAAGAGGACGATCTAATAAGCCTGGTGTGTCAATGATCTGATACTGTTTTTTCTCATACCGGACTGTTTTTACCATATGGCCGACATAAATCTGTTTTGTCGTAAACGGGTATTGGGCGATCTCTGGTTTCGCGGCCGATAGTTGCCTGATGAGGGATGATTTTCCGACGTTAGGATAACCAGCGATAACAACAGTCGGAACATCCTCAATGTCGGGGAATGTTCTCAAGATTTTCTGTGCACCTGAGAGAAAGATGAGATTTTTATCCACTTGTTTGATAATCGATGAGACACGACCATAGATTTCCTTTTGTTTTTGTTTGAGGAACTCGACGTTACCTGATTTCGTTAACGAGCTGCTTTGGGTTGAATAGACCATCATGACTGTTTTCCGAGCCCAGTCAACTGCTCCAAGCGATTTCTTCAATTTATCCGTATCAATCTTAATATCAATAATCTCCTGATAGAACAATGGTAGTTTATCGATAGATGGAAAGTTTTTCACATACGACTCTAACCGGGAGGTAAGGTCGTTAATGAAGACTTCGGTACGTGCGATGACGATTTTTTTTATTTCATACCGTTTATCTCGATCATGGATTAGTATTTTTTTTGTCCGGCGAATCGACTGATCAAGGAGTTGTTTTGCAGTAAGAATCGGAGGGATGTTTCTAAACATAAGTTTGAAAAGGTTTATGTGATACCTCTAAATTAAGCTGTTGGTACGCCTATGGATGAAGGGTTCATACTTGCAAATAAATTCAGAAGAGTGATTTTCGATGAGCTCGTCGCTGGAGAAAACGACATTAAACGTATCGCGAAAAAAAATCGTATGATACCGCGTGTCGCACAACGCATTATCGATGAATTCGTCACTGGAGGCATCGTCGAAAAAAAAGGGAACTATTACGTTTTTACGGATGAAGGGAAAAAACTTGTTGAAACCATCGGAAAATAGACAAGGGGGGAGCAGAAAAAACCCCTTGAAACCATATCTGATGCAGACCCTCAAAGAGCTTGCGTTGCTGGGGGCGGTTCATAACAAAATCGAGCTATCGTCTCATGAGCTTGCCGATCAATTACATACGAGCCAGCAGACCGCGTCACGGTACCTTCTCGAGCTGGACACCCAGGAGATGATCACACGAGAACTAGGGGTGAAAAAGCAGCTGATCCAGATTACTGGTGGGGGGGCTGAGGCGCTGGAAAATGAATATCACTCGTACAAACAGATCTTTGATCTGACAAACAAAGTCGTGTTCAAAGGGAAGCTTGTCTCAGGGATGGGTGAGGGAAAATATTACACGGGACACAAAGGCTACGCTGATCAATTTGAGAAACGACTCGGGTTTGTCGCCTATCCGGGGACCTTGAACGTCGAAATCGAATACATAGAGAGGAATAAGATACGATTGCTCAGAAGCTATGGTGGCATCGAAATCGATGAGTTCCAGGCAGAGAATCGAACGTTTGGGAGTGTCATCTGTTTCAAGGCTACCATCAATGGAAGGAAAGGGGCGATTGTGCTTCCGAAACGAAGCCATTACGCAACAGTCCTTGAATGTATCTCCCCAGACAATCTACGTGAAACGCTTGGGCTGCATGATGGTGATGCCGTAGAAATAGTCGTCCATCTTCAATAAAAACAGATGAGGTGCTATGAAGAATCAGTTCGTTGCTGATACCTTGTATCTGATCGCGGACCTCTTGGATTTGAAAGGAGAGATGTTCTTTAAGACCAGGGCGTACCGCATCGCTGCACAAACCATCGAAGCTCTCGATGAAGACATCGAAAAAATCATACAGCAGGGTACGGTAGAATCAATTCCTGGTGTTGGCGAGGCACTAGCAAAAAAGATAATAGAACTCGTCCAGACCGGAAAACTTGAATATCTTGAACGATTGAAAAAAGAAGTCCCGACAGGCCTAATCGATCTCTTAGGGATCCCTGGACTTGGACCAAGAAAGGTGGCAGCGTTATACAAAAACCGGGGTATCACCAGTATCCAGGATCTCCAAAAAGCAGCGAGCAACGGAAAACTACGAACGCTGAAAGGATTTGGCGAGATCACCGAACGAAACATCCTCCGCGGGATTCAACTGCTGGAAAAAACAAGCGGCAGAGTCCTGCTGAACGTCGCATATGAGGATGGCAATCGATACCTGACATATCTAAAGAAATGCAAAAAGATTGAAAAAATAAACATCGCAGGAAGCCTCCGTCGGATGAAAGAAACCATCGGGGACCTTGACATCCTTGCTTCGTCCAATGACCCTTCGGTGGTCATGGACTGTTTCATCCAGTATCCTGAGGTTGCAGAAATCCTCGCAAAAGGACCGACCAAATCAAGTGTGCGCTTAGCCGACAATCTCCAGGTGGACCTTCGCGTCGTCGAGGCGAAAAGCTACGGAGCAGCGCTCCAGTATTTCACCGGCTCAAAGGACCATAACGTCACATTACGTGGATATGCGATCAAGAAAGGATACAAGCTGAACGAATACGGGTTGTTTGATAAAAAAACAGAAAAATACATCTCAGGAAGAACCGAAGAAGAAATCTACAAAAAAATTGGAATGCCATACATTGAACCAGAGCTACGAGAGAACCGGGGAGAATTCGAAGCAGCAAGAAACAACACATTACCGACACTTGTCAAATATGAGGAGATCGCCGGCGATTTCCACGTCCATTCCATCTGGAGCGATGGAAGTGACTCCATCGAAACCATCGCAGCGGCGGCACACAAACGCGGATACAGATTCATCGGGGTCACCGATCATTCACAGTCCCTAAAAATCGCAAATGGCCTTACTGAGGACCGAGTACAGAAAAAGATACAAGAGATAAAAAAAGTTGAAAAGAAATTCCCTGAGCTGCGGATCTTTTGTGGGACGGAATGCGACATAAAAACAGATGGGACATTGGACTATAGCAAAAAAACATTACAACAGTTTGATTTCGTGTACATCGCGATTCATACCGCGTTTAAAATGGACAAAGAAACCATGACCAAACGAATCATTAAAGCCATGGACAACGAACAGGTCAATTTCCTTGCACATCCGACAGGCAGACTCATTGGAAAACGAGACCCCTACGAGGTCGATATCGAACAGATCATCGACACAGCGAAAGAAACCGATACCCGCCTTGAGATAAACTCGTTCCCCGACAGACTAGACCTTGATGACGTCCACATAAAACAAGCCAAAGACCACGATGTACGTTTCGTACTTGGCACCGATTCACACAGCATCAATCATCTGGACTTCATGAGGTTTGGAATCGCAACCGCCCGAAGAGGCTGGCTTGAGAAAAAAGACATCCTGAATACCTCAACGGTACAAGAAATAGAAAAAATAATCGGCTTGTGAACCAATGAATAAAAACGACGCGAAAAAACAGATACAAAAACTTCGTGATGACATCAACTACCATAACTATCAATACTATGTTGAAAACAACCCGGTGATCTCTGACTACGAATACGACATGCTGTTAAAAAAACTCGAAACCCTGGAAACACAGTATCCCGATCTTATCACCTCAGATTCTCCGACACAACGGATTGGAGGAGAACCGCAGAAAGGATTCACAACCGTGGAACATAAAATACCGATGCTTTCACTGGATAACGCCTATTCCTATGATGAACTCAGAGAATTCGACGAACGGGTGAAAAAAAACATTACAGACGTTGAATATATCTGTGAACCAAAGATCGACGGGGCCAGCATCGCCCTTATCTACGAAAATGGAATCTTCATACGCGGAGCGACCCGGGGCGATGGGATAAAAGGGGATGATATTACCTCGAATCTCAGGACGATCCGGAGCATCCCACTCCGGTTGCAAGGATCAGAGCTTCAAAACGCTGAGGTGCGCGGTGAAGTATACTTCCCGATATCATCATTTAAAAAATTCAATAAAGAACAGGAGAAAAAAGCAGAACAGGTGTTCGCCAACCCACGGAACGCGGCAGCGGGATCGCTCCGACAACTTGATCCTCGCATCGTCGCATCACGACCATTAGACACGTATCTGTACTACATTTCACATTCTGATAAAGATTTCAAGAGCCAAGAAAAAGCCCTTGAGACATTACGAACAGCAGGGTTCCGTGTCAACCCATTGATAGAAAAAGCCTCCTCCATAGAGGATGCAATCTCCTATTGCAAGACCCTGGAGACCAAACGCGAGACGCTCGATTATGAAATCGACGGGGTCGTTCTAAAGGTAAACTCGTTCACACAACAGAGGGAGTTAGGTTCAACCATTAAACACCCACGATGGGCGATCGCGTTCAAATTCACCGCAAAACAAGCAACCACGCGACTCAAAGACATCGTCGTACAGGTAGGACGAACA
>DATMXJ010000226.1:0-5585 GCA_035561675.1 Thermoplasmatota archaeon | reverse complement strand
ACCAAAGAACGTCTCTGATGATGATATCTACAATACCATCGAAGACGACATGTGGACGACAACGAGAAAAATAGGGTAAATATCTCCTTATTTTTTTTCTTTTTTTCACCGGCAGTTCCTTTTTGATAAACTTAATAAATTCCCTCTGGTTCTGGAATTCAGAAAATGAGAGGTTTTTAACTGGGTGAATATATGGCAAAACGAAAGAGTATCATAAGTTCCGAATCGGTTACTGAAGGACATCCTGATAAAATGTGCGATTTGATATCTGATGCGATCCTTGATGAAGCACTCCGACAGGATAAACACTCAAGAGTTGCTGTTGAGACCGGAACGAAGAATGGAGGGGTCATGGTCTTTGGTGAAATGACCACGGACGCCTACATTGATATTCCTCATATCGTCCGTGAGACCATCAAAGGTATCGGATACACGAAATCCGAATATGGTATCGAATGGGAAACCTGCTCGGTGTGGGTTCAGATAACTGAGCAAAGCCCTGACATCTCTCAAGGTGTCACGGTAGGAAAAGGATTACATAAGGAACAAGGAGCAGGCGATCAGGGAATGATGTATGGATACGCCTGTAATGAAACCAAAGAATTCATGCCATTACCGATCCTTCTTGCGCATAAACTGACCAAGCGATTATCAGAGATGAGGAAAACCAATCGGATCTCCTACCTGCGACCTGATGGGAAATCACAGGTTTCCATTGAATACGATGAAAAAGGCAAGCCTCTCCGAGCTCATACGATTGTTGTTTCCACCCAGCACGATGGAGGCGTTGCCCATGAACGGATACGAAAAGATGTCATTGACACTGTCATAAAACCTGTCTGTAACGAGTGGATTGATAAGGACACTATATTCCATGTCAACCCGACAGGAGCATTTGTCCGTGGTGGTCCATACGCAGATGCTGGTTTAACTGGAAGGAAGATTATTGTCGATACATATGGAGGGGTTGGTAGGCATGGTGGTGGTGCCTTCTCCGGAAAAGACCCTACAAAAGTCGACCGTAGTGCTGCGTATGCGACACGGTATATCGCAAAAAACATCGTCGCCTCAGGAATCGCTGAAAAATGTGAAATCCAATTCGCCTACGCCATTGGTGTGGCAGAACCGGTGTCCATCAATATCGACTGTTTCGGTACAAACAAGATCTCTCTTGATGCTATCGAAAAACTCATCAGGGAATTTTTCCCAATACGACCTGCTGATATCATCAATCAACTTGATTTACGAAGACCCATTTTCAAGAGCACTGCTGCTTACGGTCACTTTGGACGAGAGGAACCTGATTTCACCTGGGAGAAGACCGATAAGGCAAAATTGTTAAAAACTGAGGCGAAGATCTAATCTTCCTCATTATTTTCTTTTTATCAGAAAAACAAGTACAATATTTTTTTAGCTATGAATCTGTAACATCTACTTTATACAACTCGTAATTTTTTGGGCAGGTTAATTTTTCGTACACCTTCTTAACGGTATAGGTTTTGCCGTTTTGAAGTGCTGTGGTCGTACATATCTCAAATGAATCGCACCCGATGTTCTTACACTCTTTCTTTTCGATTGTTGTCGTTGCTCCCTCGGAGGGTTCTTTGGTGACTGCAACGGTTAACGGGAGTTCTTCGACTTCTACGACGATCACTTTTCCCTCATGGATGTTACAGTCATGGAATTTATCCCGTAATTTGGTGATACGATAGTTTCTCCCTGGCTTCAGATTGAAGCAGACGGTTTTTAGTTGACAATTTCTACACTCGCTGTTCGACCCAAGGTAGACAAATTCTTGTCCTTCAACGGCCAGTTGTTCACCGACGAGCGTGACAAGGACCATTAGATCACTCCAGTTATTTTCGCCAGCTTCTTTGCAGCATCCTCTGTTAATCCGAGCTCACCAAGAATAGTGTATCTGTCAGGACGTATTTTCTGCGCTCCCATGAGCGCCTGGATTATTTTTTTCTTCGGGATGTTAAGTTCTTTTGCCGTCGTCGGTGCTCCAATCATTTTTAACGCATCGCGTATTTGTTGCCAGTCTCCTCCATGGAGGTACATCATCATGATGGAACCGACCCCGCATTGTTCCCCGTGTAATGCTTTCCCTGGTGAGATGGAATCAAGCATATGGGAAAACATATGTTCAGCACCAGATGCGGGTCGTGTGTTTCCCGCAACACTCATCGCGACCCCTGATACGACCATACATTTTATGGCCTGCCAGACTGCTTCTTCAAGGCCTGTACGGATATCCTCCGCCTTGTTCAGCAACAGTTGAGACGATGTCGTGGAGAGCGACGCAGCAAAGGTACTGAACTCTTCGTCCTTTAAACGATGAGCCAGCTCCCAGTCTTTCACCGCGGTCAGATTTGATATCACATCCGCGCATCCTGATGCAAGCATGCGATAGGGGGCTTTCATGATGACTGCGGTGTCTGCGAGAACTGCCATTGGTGATACTGCGGTTTTCGATATTGATCCTTTCTTGTCTTTGAGCGCAGCGCGTGGTGATGCCATTCCATCGTGTGACGCTGAGGTTGGGACACTGACAAAATTTGTTGAGAGTTCATAGGTGGCGCATTTTGTGACGTCAATGACAGAGCCTCCACCGACTCCGAGAAGGAAATCCGAACCTGTTCTTTTTGCTTCTTTTACGACGGTATTGACTTCTCGTATCGTTGGCCATGCAGGAAGCACATCTCGTTTTATCAAGGGTAAGGAGAGGACGACCATGTTGACATCGTACCCGGCGCCAGCTAGAATCTTTTCAATGCGATCACCAGATATTTTCTTGGTGTTCTTATCACAGACAAGCAACACATTGTTACTTGGTGAAAGGTGGTTGCAGATTCCTTTGATCTGATCGGTCGTATTATGGCCGACGATGACTTCCCTTGGGAAAATCATGGTTTTGAATTTGGTAAATCGCTCCATATTGGATTCAGGGGAGTAGACTACAGGTTTATTATCTTTTCTTTGCGGTAATCCTTTATAAAGAGACAATCCCCAAAAACCCGAAACATATAAACAATTATACGTAAGTGAATGGGTGGTATTAGAACATCACGTAGATATCTTGTATGTCCAGGGAGGAGATATTATGATCATTCGTCGCTTTTACCATGAGGGTATGGAGTCCCGATGTTGTGTCAAGTTTCCAGGAGAATGGTGCTTCGGTATCGACAGATTTTGATGCGTCATCGATAAAGAATTCCACTGAATTGGTGTTTTCTGCTGTCACTCGAACGGTGAGTGGTCCAAAGATTCGGGCTGCAGCTTTCTGGATAGATAGATTTTTTAGAAGCGTCGGTAGTCCGATCCCAAAGAAATAGCTGTGAGAGTAATCAGGTTTTTCTATGTACGCTTTTGGGGCATCTGGTTTGAGGTTCCCATAGACTCCTTCGATGTACATCACACCGGTTCCCGGTCCATACCATCCTGCTATCATGTCTGCATCGTAGGCCATTTTGAACCAGCCTTTTTCTCCCCATTTTGTGCCCCAGCTGTTTTTGACTATCCAGCAGCTCTTGCTATCGTCATATCCAACGATGGTGACGACATGGCCTCCCGCATGCTCTCCGGTATGGTGTTTGTAGACTCCACCCTTGTAATAGAAGAAATCTTGCCAGAAATGGATACAGATGATGAGTGGTCCATGGTCTGTCAGTGCCTGTTTCATGGCCGTGATGTTATGGTCGACCCATCCCCATTCCGTGATTTTCACGGTCCGGTTCTCCCACCCGGGGAGGCTTTCGAAGGAATAATCGAATGCCCGGTGAGGGTCAGGGAAGCATCCTTCATCAGGCACACCAACTTCCATGAGATACTGTGCTGCATCAACGATGCTGACATAGCCTTTCTCAATGGTTCCTCCCGCATAGAAAAATAGATGATTCTCGGAAAGATCCGGGTTGTAACGCTCTTTGAGCTGGTATTGCATTTTTGTCTCAAGGACTGCACAGATGGCAAACGCTTCACAGGTAGGCGCTGGTGACTGATCTCTAATTGGAGTGGTATAATCTGTTCCGTTGATGTCACGCCAGCTGAACGCTGCGGGTAACACAGCTATCGGTTCAATGGTGTTGTTTTTTAATGCGCTCACTGAAACAATTGGAAGTAATAAGAGAGTGATACAAAGAATCGTATTAATTTTCTTCATAATGTTCCCCTACGATATACATATTATTTTACCTTTATAATATTTGTTCTTACGTTAATGGACGAAATTTTCCCTTTGGCACGGGGTAAATTAATATATGGTCATTTTCTTAGCCTTCCGCGAATGAAACTTCGACAGATTACTGCACGTCAGAAAACTGTGCTGTTCCTTGGTATTTTTCTTGGAATCATTGCAATCATACTCGTCGGATATCTCCTTGCTCCGACCCTTGTGTATGACCAATGGATCTGGAAGTATTATTGGGGGCCTGTGGTTGCTGATGCGACAGGTCATTCGGTCTCTTACCATGGTGTGGCTGCACAGGAAGGATACACCATTATCTCTGAGCTTACCTACGGAATTATCCTTGTTTTTGCCCTCTTCGGGTTATACAAATTGCTAAAGAAACTTGACATCAAGATCGACTGGTATTTCTGCTTAGCATTACTACCCTATATCCTGTTTGGCCCAGTGACCCGTGTTTTGGAAGACACCAACTTTTTTACTGAGCCGTATGTGTATTGGTTCATCTCACCGTTGATTTACTTTCAGACGACGTTCTACGTATTGATTTTTCTTCTCATAGGGTACTCTCTTTCAAAAAAAGCGATGTCTCAAAGGAAAACACTCTCCATTCTTTTCCTTTTGTTCCTCTTTATTGATGGTTTCTATACTGTGCTTTGGTCTCTAGGAGTCCATTTCGGTGTCTCTAACATCGAACCTGTTTTCTTTTACGGTCTATCTTTCCTCGCGTTTCTACCTCTTCTGTATCCTTTGATAAAAAAACAAACGATGACGGTAAACACAGTGGTGTTCTCCGGTGGATTGCTTGTCTCCCTCCCCTGTTTTTTCCTGATTGGACGATGGATCCTGGGTGATCAGTGGAGCCTGTCATATGGTACCTATGTCAATGTCTTATTCCTTGTCATTGGTCTTGTCAGTCTCATTGTTTCAGCAGTGTACCTGATCGCATGGATATACCGAAAACATAGCCAAATCGCAGCGTACAGAAATCCCTTAAACCTCTCGATGCTTGCAGGACATCTGATTGATGGGATCACCAGTTATGTGAGTATTTATGATCCTCTCCATATGGGGTTACCATCCTATATCGAGAAACACCCTGCTTCAAATAGCCTGATGGAAGCATGGCCACCGTTATTTCCCATTGTGAAATTCCTTCTCATCATCCTGGTGATTTATGTCTTTGATGTCATGTACAAAAAAGAACTAGAGCGATATTCACGGTTAATCAACCTGCTGAAAATCGGTATTTTTATCCTCGGCGTCTCCCCGGGATTGCGTGATCTGTTACGGGTGACGATGGGCGTATAAGACCACCGCCTTGCATTTTCAACAGAATGCAACAGAATTATAAACCAGCATTGTCTTTTCTGCGGAGAGTATGAGACGACATCCGGAT
>DATMXJ010000225.1:0-3738 GCA_035561675.1 Thermoplasmatota archaeon | reverse complement strand
AGCTTGCGGTGGCCTCTAACACTCCATTGATGTTCCGGTAGATCTGCGTCTGAGTACTATCTGCGATGCCTGCGAGATCAAGCCAGCCGTCATCATCAGCATCGACCCAGAGGACGTTCATATAGATATTCTGGTCCGCGGACTGCCAACTCGGTGACGACCCATAGGATCCATCAGTGTTGAGATACACATAGGTATGGTAATGATAGGAGTCGTAAGACCATCCGGTCGCGATCGCAAGGTCAGGCCTGCCATCATTGTTCATATCCCCGAAATCCACTCCGAACGCGTTCCCGATGATATTCGAAGTCCAACTGGGGGATGAGGAGAGAACCCCATTGTCGTTCATGTACACCCGGGCGATCGGACCAAGCGAAGAACCAGTGCCTAGATAGGAGACGGCGACATCAGACCAGCCATCACCATTGATGTCTGCGACATCAAGATGTCCGTTATAGGCGACATCCGCTGACTCCCAGCTTGCCGTGGTCGGAAGATGACCATCCCCGTCGTTCATGTAGACTCTGACATGTCCTTGTCCCATGTCGTTACCATCGGAGACGATAAAATCAAGCCAGCCATCGTTGTTAAAATCAGCGAACGCCCCACCGGTGCTATAATCCGGTGAGCCTGAGACCCAGTCTGGTGTCAGTGAATACACGGGATCATATGATGATACAGAAAGAGTTTCGCTGTCAAACGTCTTGTTTTTTATGATCGTGTTTCGGACGGCATTCGAAGAACCAACTTGAGCGACCGGCAACACGATCAATACAAATATGAATAAAACAATGCTACTTTTCTGTAATACGCCATACCTCTTCAGGAGTATCCCCTTTCTACATGGTAATAAGAGCCGTTCCCTTTAAAAATATATCCACTGGATGCGTCTGTTCATCTCCCATTTATTTCATAGAACTCTTAGGATTATCTTGATGATGTTCTACAAAAACAACGCAGAGATAAATCGTGATGGAAAAATATTTGGTGGTTTGAACATTTTCTCCTGGTACTCCTGGTTTGGTTCAGGCAGGAGAAGACAGGAAGGATGCGTTGAGTCGACATACAAGACATTCTGAGCAATAGAGTACGATGTGTTCTTACCAATCCCATCAATGGTGTTAGGATTATTCAGAAAACGCGGGTAGTTCGACGAGGAGACCTCCACGCGGATACGATGACCAGCATCCCAGATATAGGACGTGCTCCACAGATCAACCTCGACTTCGTAGATGCTCCCCGGTTCCATGAATTCCCAATGGTCCTGCCCGTTTCGGTTTCGCATCCGCAGAATCCCATCGGTGATGAACATCGACCGACCATCTGGGTACACATCGGTGAGTTTCACGGTAAAATCAGTATCAGGACAATCCGAGGAAACAAACAAACGTGCCTTCACCGGTCCTGTGGCCTCAAAAGGATTTTCTAATATATCGCTGGTGAAAACGAGCACATCAGATCGGTTCTCCACCGATGATTGATCATAGGGCCCTGCAGGAGAATAGAGATTCTTTCCCCCGACCGTCGGCACGGGATTCACAGGGTCATAGAGATACATCAACGGCTCAGAGCTCCTTGGGGTCTCTGTGGTTAACAAACCATCGGTCTGGAAGTACCAAGGAACCTCATCCGCTGATACCGGCCAGTCATCCGCGTACCGCCATTCGTTCCCTGGGGCGTCAGCATCATCGACATCACCTATGACATAATAAGAGACCGTCGGCCATGCAGAATATTTATCGGTGTCATTCATGACATACAATCGGACCAAATCCCGGAACATTCGTAAGGAAAATCGATCAACTGAATTGCGCGGGTAGGTCAGCTCACCTTGTGTACGTGAGAGAAAACCGGTATGCGTCCATGGGCCCATAATCAGTTTTGATTTTCCAAGAGCCCCTGGTCCTGCAGAATGTTGATACCCGAGATATCCTTCGATGGTTCCCTGGCTGAAGATATCATACCAACCTCCGATATGGATCGCAGGGACGTTGACATCCTCCCAGTTATCATCAAGGGTCACATTCCCCCAGTATCCGAGCGTGAAGTTCTCGTTGTTCTTTATCTCCTCTAAGAGATAGTCACTCTCTTGGTCACTGAGCCAGTCCTCCACCAGGTTCTTTCGGAACTCCCCGCCTTGATACACCCCGTGTTTGTAGAGGTTTGGTGTTGCTACTTGGACGTATTGACAGGTGAGGTTAGGGGGATGAGCACCAGCAAGACAGTACTGGACGATGCCTAACGCGGATAATCCATAGGTAACGATTTTCCCATTGGACCAGGATTGATTCGCAATCCAGGCTAGGGTATCAGCACCATCGGCGCTATCGCTTCTAAAACCAGTGTCGATGCCCTTTGATGCGTAGCGTCCACGCATATCCTGGATGACTACGGGCCATCCACGAAGGATCCCAAGGAGACCAACAATCGCAATGGAATCTTTATTGTACGGTGTTCTGATCAACATCGCCCCATGCGGGGTCGGCCGGAAAATCGGTCGATAGACGTCCGTAGCTAGCTGAATTCCATCGCGCATCGGAACCATAAAGGTTGTTTTGAAACGTAGAAGAGGGACAGGGATTTCTACATTTGATGTATCCGTACTATTGTTTTGAGCACTCCTCGAATCATCGTTATCGTAACTCTGACCAAGGCTCACAGGAAAAACGAGCAATACCATCACGAGTATTATGAATGTTTTCTTCATAAGTTACCTCCTACAAACCTCTTATGTAACGAATTCATTTAAACCTTTCTTTTGCTCATTTCGGAATAAAAAAAATAAAAAACGAAATGAGGACGGAAATAATTATTTCAACCCTGCGACGAAGAAGAGAAACACGAACCCATTCGCTGTTTTCGTGCTTCAATATCCTCATCACAGACGACATGCATGATGATTGTCGATTTTCCCAGTCCAAAGATTGAGAATTGATTTAAACTGTTCGGTATCTCCACTATCAATCGTCGCTATCGAACCACAGGTTTCTTTTCCTAGAATGACAACACCACTGGTTATGGAATTACTCCAGGAGATATTGGTCGCTGACTACAAAACATTTTTATTGTCATAAAAGATTTGATTTTATAGGTTGTGAGTAGTTATGACTTGTCCGTATTATATCGATTTTACCAGAGATTGTATACGAATATATCCCGCTATTATTCAATACAAAGATTTTTCTTCGTGTGAATCGGAGAGATATCAGAAATGTATGGTCTATAGTATTCTTCAAAGTGATTTTCGCTGTCAATATCTTCAAACATGTCTGAATATGTTCCCTGATGACATCCCTGAATTTTTCAGATTATTGAATCAGAATCAAGCCATCTATGAGTTTGTCACCAAACCAACTTATCATTACTGCCTATCAAATGAGAACCATGTCAGATGTGTTCGGTATGAAATAAAACAAGAAGGTAAAGAACCACCACCAGGATTAACACCAGATGGACAGAACGTCAATATCACTGACTCAATCTTCAAAAAGAAGATAATATTTGAACAAGCCCCCTAACCTGATCACATCTCATACTTCTTTTTTTATAAAAGATGATTAGCGCATGTTTTTAGCTTTTCTGTAAACCCTGAAAGCATTGGAAAATGAGAAAGGATTCTCTGGATGATTTTTCGGTACTGTGTCATTTGAGTATGGGAAACTTAGTTTGGGAAATTTAGGTTGTTTTCTCTTAAATATTATTGGGATTCTCTATTGGTTTTTTTCCCTTGCTCTTATG
>DATMXJ010000224.1:0-3792 GCA_035561675.1 Thermoplasmatota archaeon | reverse complement strand
GTTTCATAGAGATGATACATGCCTGATTTATCCCGGAGGCGGTATTCGAAGCGAGAGTTCGTTCCTGGTTTATATCTTCCAATGATTAATTGTTTTAACATGGATGTAATACTTATGTTATCTTCAGGATGTAGTAGGATGAAGCTATCTTGTCCAACCAGTTCCTCAGGAGTATACCCTAACGATTTAATCGAGGGGCTCACATAACGAAAAGTTTTGTCAACGTTGGTAATAATTATCAGATCATTTGTGTTCTCTGCAATCAGACGATACTTTTCTTGGCTCTCTTTCAACGCTCCTTCCGCCTTCTTACGCTCGGTGATATCTCTTACTATAGAAACGAAAGATTGTGGATTACCGGACGCGTCTCTGATTAGGTTTGCTGAGAGTTCAGCTGGAAACTCCCGCCCCCCCTTCGTTTGTAGAATGTATTCTACATTTTTTATGAACCCTACTTCTAATGTTTTCATTAAATTATCTTTCGCTTTTTTCCGATCTTTAGGAGAAAAAAATTGTAATGCGTTTTTACCGATCAATTCTGCCTTGGGTGAACCATACATCTTTGATGCTGTTTGGTTGCATTCGATGATGTTTCCCTTTAAATCTGTGACCGTGATTGCGTCAGGGGATGAATCGAGTATTTGCTTTAGTTTTTCTTCACTTTCGATAATTTCTCTTTCTATCTTCTTACGCTCTGTGATATCGCGCGTAATTGCACAAATACCTGAAATCCTATTATTCTCCTTGATAAGACCAATATGTGTTTCAGCAATACGAGAGGTTCCATCTTTATCATTTATCGTAAGTTCATAGATACCTGAACTCTTTCCCTGCAGCAATGAAACAAACACTTTGAGGTATTTCGGGACGTCTTTTACATGCAGAACACCTATTTTTGAGAAATGTTTTCCTATCAAATCATCTTTAGAATACCTAAAAATGCGTGTTGCTGCAGAATTACAGGAGGTGAAATATCCTTTTAGATTCAAGGTCACAATTGAATCAGGAGCAAGCTCAATGAGGTTCCTATAGCGCTCCTCTGAATTTTTTAATTGTTCCACTGCTTTTTTCCGATCAGTAATGTCATTTAAAATGTACAGAATGCCAAGTATTTCATCGCCGCTCTTTATGGTCGAACTCTGTACTGTTATCGTTGTTTTGCTGTTATTCTTATTGAGGAATGTTATTTCTTTATTTGATGGAGCTTCAATGAGTCTGTTCTTGAAATCCGTGATATTTTCTGTTATATCCAAACCAAAAGTAGGGGCTAGTTCAACAAAGCTGCTCCCGATTAATTCTTCTTTTCGTATTGACAATAGCCGCAGCAGATTATTATTTACTTCTTGTATAATTCCATTTTTGTCCACCAATGCAATGCCTACTGGAGCGTCATCGAACAATGTGCTGAATTCTTTTCTAAATTTTTCTTCACTTTGACTGAGAATTTCATCCGCTTTCTTGCGTTCGGTGATGTCGCTCATCACGACACGGTACACCTGCTCTCCGTCGCTATCCAGCACGGTGGTGCTCTCCAGATGTACCCAGAATTTCGTTCCGTCTTTTTTCACCATCCTCAACTCGCACGCCTGCGAAGCGTCGGTGACTGTCTTTGAGATTTGTTTATGGTGATTGTAGAAAACGTCCTGGTCATCAGGAAGGATGAATTGTGTGAATGGCTTTTTGATCAGGGTGTTTTTCTCAACACCTAAAAGGCTAGCAAACGTAAGATTTGCCTCGATGATGAACCCCTTTTCGTTAATGGTGAAATAACCAACCGGTGCAAGGTTATACAGATCGAAATAGCGCTCCATCGCTTCGTCTAGGTTCGCCTGCACTCGTCTCAATTCCTCGTTCTGCATCTCAAGCTCGATCTGGTGCACCTGCAGCTCGTGGAGCGTCTGCCGTATTTCTTCCGGTGACAGAGCATCCAGTTTTTCCGACGACTGGACCGCTTTTTTCAGAGCGATTTCTTCGGCCTTCTTCCGCAGTGTGGCAGCTTGTTCGGATTCGTTATTCTTGTTATTCATTGTGCGTCTCCGTTATTTTTCGATAGTCTTTCTTCGCCCCTTTTCCCTTCCGATCTTGAAAGGTTGGCGATCGGTGATATCTCGAAAGCTGATGATTTCGCCAGTTACTTTGGAATTGATAATGGTCGGAAGTTTTGTAAATTCAGCTAAAAAACATGTCCCATCTTTTCTGAAAAAATAATCTTTCCCCCGCTGTGATTTACCGTCGCATTGAGTGGAATGGATCGGACATGTGCTTATGGGAAATGGTGAACCGTCAGCGTGTTTATTGTGCAAGGTGTTGTGGCTGTTTTTTCCGACAAGCTCTTCTGGTGTATATCCAAACATTTTCGCGGCTGCAGAGTTGACAAAGACATGATCACCTTGCACATCTAAACCGAGGATTCCCTCAGTCGTGCATTGCAGGATAGCAACTGTTTGAGCATGAACTTTTTCAAACGCTTCTTGCGCCTTCTTCATTGTCGTGATGTCAACAAAGGTGATCACCGCGCCTTCGATGACATTATTGATAGTCCGGTAGGGTTGTATGCGCAGCATGTACCATATGCCTGTCTTGGTCTGCACTTCCACCTCTTTGGGAATCAAGCTGTCCAGCACCGCCTGAGTGTCTGCCACAATACGGTCGTAGCCCAACAGGTTAGAGACGATGTGGCCTACGGGCCGTCCTACATCGCTCAGGATCAGGTTGATGATCTGAGTGGCCGCGGAGGTAAAGCGTAGGATGCGAAGTTGATGGTCCACAAAAATGGTGCCGATACCGGTACCACCTAATAGGTTGTTCATGTCATTGTTGATCCGCGTCAGGTCCGTCACCTTGGTTTGCAGTTCAGTGTTGACCGTAGCTAATTCTTCGTTGACCGACTGCAGTTCCTCTTTGGAGGTTTCCAGCTCCTCGTTGGTGGATTGCAATTCTTCGTTGACCGACTGCAACTCCTCGTTCGAGGATTTGAGCTCCTCGTTGGAGGTTTCCAATTCCTCGTTGGTGATCTGAAGATATTCTTCTTTGGCTCGCAATTCCTTCTTAAGGGTCATAATTTTCGTGACGGTGCCTGTATCATCAAGACTATCTTTTTTTGCGATGGCGTGTAAGGCAGCGTTTGTTTGTGCCAGTTTGTGATTGGAGGTTGTTGCTTCCTCCATAATGACCAGATATAAGGGTGCTTCGGTCTGTGCAGTGTAGCCTATCGGCATTGGGCGAACGGTCAGATTAACCGTGATGAATTGACCGTTTGTTTTAATGCGCAAACCTGGGTGGTAAACGATTTCTTTGATTGAAACGGCTTTGTGTAACGCTTTGGTCAGTTCATGTCGCAATCCTTCGCGAGCCATCTTTAAGATGTTGTTGATACCAGCCTCGCCTTGGGGTGGCTCGAGGTACACACCGGTGTGTCCATGGAAATAGAGGATGTCGCCGTGGCCATTGACGAGTACGCCGATCGGGGCGTACTGCTGAAGAAGCGCTCGTTCGGTCATCTCACGAAGCGGAAGTTTCATCACAACATCGTCCGTCTTTTCAGCGGAATGCGAAAATGTCGCATCTATAGCAATCTTTGGGGGTAGAAACCGGCCTGAGGCGGTGCGTTGGGTGCTGTAAATATTCTCCCTTCGCCGAAATAACTTCAGCTTATGATCCAGCGCGGTAAAAAGATCGCCAAATTCGCTGACAGTCTCCGAGGTACCTAGGAAGAGAAAACCATCGGGGTTTAAGGCGTAGTAGAAAAAGGGAATGAGTTTTTTCTGTAAATCTCCACCCATATAGATTAGG
>DATMXJ010000223.1:0-8533 GCA_035561675.1 Thermoplasmatota archaeon | reverse complement strand
GTCTTTGCGATTCTGTAGGTGGATTGTTCTCCTTTGTCTATTTGTGTGATGATCCATCGTATTTTCTGTTGATTCAGTTTCCTCATCGGAACTGAATCATCATTGTTTTTTTCTAGGAGGAAGTAATTTCGGGAAAAGACACGTCGATGCTTCCATATAAAGAATTATATAGAGGAAGCGGATTATTATTAAACGGAGAGGAAAAAAAATGAATAAAAAAATCATATCGTTAAGCATCTTATCAGTCGCAATCATCCTCTTAACAGGATGTACCCCTGCGCTTGCTTCACCAGAAAACAAGTCTCTTGCAATGAAAACCGACCTTGTTACTATCGAGGTGAATCATTATCTTGGAAGAGAAACAAAACAAATCCGTACCACGGTTACGGCAAGTGACGCTGAACAAATTCGAATTTATCTTACTGAACTGTATAAAGCACAAGAACGAAATGACATCGCAGCGATCGCAACATACGAAGCGCTCTTGAATGAAAAAGGTATTTTTGGTGAACAATTCCATCGTTTCTCTTCAAATATCAATGGAATCGCCAGCATAGGGAAAACAAAACTCTCTAACTATTTTCCCAATATCGCTGGAGAGAACATCTCAAATAGCCTCTGCTTTTTCAATGCGATTGGTGAAGGCGGTATGCTCTGGTGGATAGGATTAACATTCATCAAGAACCTCGTAGATGCGATAACCAATGTGTCAAATCCCATTGGAGCGGTTATTTTATTGATCATCTTATTGCCACTGATTGTCCTTACAATGCTCTTGACAGATTTGATTCCATTTAGAATCTTCGCACCCACTGGAATCATATCGCTGAGAAATGGGACGGTTTCCGCTTTAGGAGCCAACGGCCGACAGAAAGTCATCGTCGGTGCAGAATCGTATGGAGTAAACCTGAGTGGATTTACCGGTATTACCATTAACATACCACCGATCAATAATCATAAATCGTTTCTCTTTGTGTCTGGATTCGCTCTCAAAGCAGAAGGACAGCCCGTATAATATTTTCATAATAAGAAATCAGAGACACTGATGCACCGCTGGTTCTTATTGAGTTGTTATCCAGGATGCTATATCTGAGATGACTGCTTCGGCGACATGTCCTTCGATTAGATACTCCGCATTGGTCGGCACCCCAGTCCCCGCTATGAAGAAATGATTCAAAGATGGATATATTTTCAAGGTCACAGATGAGTTTTTATTAAAGGTTTCATTCCATCTGACAAAATCCGTCATGGTCACTTGATAATCCCGGTCTCCTTGCAGAATGAGCAGAGGAATATCTAATAATTGTGCTGTTTCCACAGGATCATAGGTGACGAGATCCACCCAATATGATTTCGGGGCACCGAGGATGAATTCGCTTTGGTTCATATCTAAATTCTTCACTTTTATTACGAGTCGCTCAAGCTCAGCAAGCTTAGCAGATTGATTCAGACCGCTCTGATTCGCTAGGTATCGTGATTGTTCTAATATCAGATCCTCAAGATGGCGGGTCGGTCCAGCCATGATGATTAAACCTTTGATATGGTTATTCTGGAGAGCTATACGTGGAGCTAACATCCCTCCTAAACTATGACCCAGAACAAAAATCTTTGAATGATCGACAATCGAAGAGGCATACAAGAAATTCACTCCTGCCTCTGCATCTGCAATGGTTTCATCCTGTACCGTGAAATTTTGAAGCTTCGCAAATTCCTTGGGATATTGCTTCGTTCGCTTCTCATAGCGTAATACCACAATACCTCTTGAAGCAAGACCCAAAGCGATGTCTTTAAATGGTTTATTGGGACCGTAGGTTTCATCACGGTCATTCGGTCCTGAACCATGAACCAGAAGTACCGCAGGGAACGGGCCAGCCCCATTTGGAATCGTCAACGTCGCAGGCAGTTTCCAAGGTTCCGAGCCGAAACTCACATTTTGTTCAGTAAATGCAAGCTGATCTACATACGAGGGTGGCGAATAATCAAACGCTTCTAGTGTTGGAACGACTACAAGAGCAACGACTTTCTCATAAGTATTAAACGAGATTTTCACATCAAGAACAGTTACTTTTGAAAAATTACAGGTGACATAGACGACAGAATATCCGGATTCATTCGTCGATCGTGTTCGCACAATTCTTGTGATGTTGCCGTTTGGAGCGCCAATTTGTTGTGTCCAGATATTCGCAAAATCATCTGCAGTGATCTGTGAAGTTATCGACGTGTTAAAAAAATCATATACACCGGTAAAGTTATTTTCCATCAGAAGTGTAACGATATCAACAGAGACATCCTCTTTGGTCTTCACCGGTGGTTGTTGCTCCTGCTGCTTCTGCACACATCCGGTTAACAACATTCCTAGAAGAATCATAATTATTAAACCTGACATATTTCGCTTCATAGTTCTCCGCTTCATTCTGAAATAATTAATCGGAGGCAAAACCATAGGTTATTCAATAAATTTTCTGTGTGATAAAAGGATGAACACCTCTTATAATTAGTAAAATACGAAAGAATTATTTGAATGAATCAATCGATTGCCATAAAAAATTATGGAAAAACTTTAAGAGGGGGCATTCTTTCAAGCCTTGATTGAAAATCATTATCAGGGGGATATTATGACGCTATCCGATGTCTTAGAAATGACGAAAAAAGAACCCCATTGCGGGTTATGCAAGATAGATTTTCTCGGGATCGGTGTCTGTGCAGCTGGGAAAAAACATGGGTATGTCGCATACTGGCCTGAAGGGCGAATGGAACTTGCTAGAGCACTTGCGGAAAAAGAAGTCGAACCGACAGAAACGCTTATCGATATCGTTGACTCGTGTAATCTTTGTGGTGTTTGCGACCGACAATGTTATTTTATAACACAACGACGACCCACAAAAGCCCAACAAGCTTTGAAAGACTATGTCAAGGCACTAAAACCAAACCAATTCAAACGTGTTCAAGAAGATGAGGTCGTAAAAGACCTCCGCGCAATCGTGGGTGCTGACTGGGCGACCAATGACCCTATAATCATTGCCTCGTATCTCCGATCGATCATCAAGCAGAAATCATCAGGTAAATACTATATTGTCATGCCAAAAACGACAGAGGAAATCGTAGCGATAGTAAAGCTCGCTGATAAATATAAAATCCCGTACCTCCCGCGAGGAAACGGTACTTTCTTTGGAGTGGTACTACAAACCTTGCTTGCTGAACCAAGTACGATAGAGCAAGGGATCATCATAGATCTCTGGAGAATGAAGGACATCCAAGTTAGTCCTGAAACAATAACGGCCACCATCGGACCAGGGGTCACCTCTTTTGAGCTACAAAAGGCAGCACATGCCCATAAATTACGCGCCAATGTCGCGGAAGCTGAATCCTGCGTCTGTGCGAACGCTCAGAACCTCGGCATCATCACCACCTGGAGCAACACCTATGGATGGGGGACCGATAACTTCATCGATGCGGAATTCATCGACTCAACAGGGGAGGTACATCATCTGAGTGATAAAGAGATACCAAACCCATACGCATCCGAACAAGGACTCTTGAGCCTGTCGCTCATTCCTTCAGTGATCGTCACACAACTGACGCTAAAACTCCATCGAATCCTCGATGACGAAGAAGCAGTCTTTATCCCGTTTACGAACCTCTCCGATGCATTGGATCTTGCCCATGAGCTGGCAACAAGAAACATCGGAATTTCTCTGGCAGTCCTCTCACGGAAATATCTCACCGAGTTTGTTTCTCCGACACATGAGGTTGCGGAGGATTTCAACTATATCGCAGAAAAATATCTGAAACTCAACTATGTCGTTGATGTGATTTGTGATAAACACAGCAAGAAAATCGTCGAGGAGCTTGCAGACATCACCTTTGGTCATTCTATGATAAAAAGCCTGATCCTTGGCTCATCAAAACTTGCTTCCATGAAAGACAGCAGCCTGCTGAAGATGATTTCCGAGGAGGAAAACCCGCTAAAAGCAGTCTTTGGAGGTCCACTGCGGAAACATTTCGAAAAAGGCCTTGCATCATCACCTAAGGAACTTGTAAAAGTCTTCGACGAGGACCTTAGGGATTTCTTCGAAAAACTGTATTCAAAACCTGAAATAACAGACCCGATCTGGCTTCATTCCTTCCGCATTCTCCCCTGTCGCATGGAACGAAAACACATGTGGATGTACCGCGGTGGGTACATGCCAGGGGATAAGAAGACCATTCTCAAAGTGGTGGATGCATTAGAAAAACCAGCGCAACTGTACCAAATCGATGGAGCATTCGGATTCCTCAGCTACCTCGAACGAGGGAAGCTAGCACATCTGGAATATGATTACTACTACGATCATACCGACCCAGATGCCCGCAAACGCGTCAATAAGGCGATCGTGGAATCCTGGAAAAGACAATTCACAATACCAGGAGTTACTCCACTTGAGTTTATCTGCAGCAAAGGGCTCCATCGGAAAGAACACATTCTCTATCCGTTCCCAGCAGGGTTATCGGAAGAGGAACTTGGGCATTTTGAAGAACTTATAGAGATGCTCTTCGGAGGTGAAGACACATGGTAAAATATCTTTCGCAAGAATGGGCTGAACAAGCCAAGAAAAAAGTCTTAACTGAACTTGATAAGGCAAGAGATTTGAAGAACATGAACACATCGTTGTTGAATGTCATTCAAAACGTCCCCCCTGATAACAAAACAATGTATTTTTACATAAAATTCATCGAAGGGAACCTCGAAGAGTTGATCACCGGTTCCGATGAATCGATAAAACAGAAGGATGCTGAAATTACTGCCACCGGGGATTATACAACGTTTGTTCAGATCAGCAGCGGACAAATGAGCTCGGCAATGGCCCTGCTGAAGAACCGGTTGAAGATGACAAATAAAATGAAGGCTCTAACTATTACAAAGCCCATCGATACCTTTAATGGTTGCATCAAAGGGATTCAAACTGAATACTAACGAAGTTAAAGGAGAAGAAAATGGCGACTGCACCCCCAACAGGGGATTCAACAGAATGTTTACATAAATTGATTCCTCCAAAGGAGCAATGGACACCGGTCGACACCGCACTGCATGCTCCAAAAACGTTCTTTCTTGATTACAATAAAGCGCAGGAATACATGTTTCCTGCCCTCCGGCACACCTTCAAACATCATTACGAGAACAACTTCCTATACCACCGCGTCTGCGAGGTAAACGGAATTACCCCCGAGGTGATCACCTCGAAGAAAGATGTAAAGAAAATACCGTTGCTCCCCGACGCATTTTTCAAGGATTACCCTGATGGAAAAGGATTTTTGAACTGGTTGAAAACTATTTTTACAGGATCTCTGCCCAAACCGATGTTTAAGAACGATAACCCCTCCCATGATGAAATCATCGAGGAGTTCAACAAAAAAGGCACTAGCATCATGTTTACAAGCGGTACAAGCGGTCGGTTTAGTTTTATACCTCGTAATACCAGTTCTTGGAACCGGGTGAAATACAGTGCGATGAAATCAGTTATTGAGTTGATGGATTACAATCCCACTGACCAAGTTATCCTTCTCATCCCTGATCCACGGCAAACAAATCTGACAATCGCAAGTCTCTTCGGGATTGCCTATGATTTGTACGACCCGGCAAACGTCCATGTTGCGCTGGACATGAAGATCACCACACAATTTCTACGGATGCAGCGGGATGAAACCATCGGGATTTCAGAGAAATTAAAAGCAAAAGCACTCTCAACAATCAGCCCTCTGGTGCAACGTAACTCCGATATCAAGATCATTCATTTGTTAGAGCAGATTGAAAAAACAGGGAAGCGGGTGAACCTCGCAGGTCCACCATTCTGGCTTGACCGGATATTGGATCGGATGAAAAAAGAAGGAAAATCTGTTCATCTGCCGGACAGTCAGATTCTCACAGGTGGCGGGTGGAAGGCGGAGGAGAACAAACGCCTCCCGGAGGATTCATTCCGGGAGAAAATAACAGATATCCTGGGGATTCCCCAAGAGCGATATCACGATGTCTACGCGATGTCCGAGTGCAGTTCTGTGTTTCTTAGCTGTGAAGGGCATTACAAACATATCCCCCCGGTCGTGATCCCGTTAGTCCTTGATGAGGATCTCAACCAGCTTGACTATGAGCAGGTCGGACGGTTTGCGTTCCTTGATCCGTTACCCGACAGCTACCCGGGTTTTATCATCACGGGTGATCGGGTCAAGATTCTAGATCACTGCCCGAAATGTCAACGGGAAGGTCCGGTCTTGGATGTCGAGGTGACACGAATGCCTGGGTTTGAGGGACGGGGCTGTGCAGCGGTCATGGCAGAGTTGATGAAACAGGATGGTGAGGAGCATACTGCGTTTCCCGTCGGATGAATGGATTAAAACCTTCAAAGATGAACTCAATAAGAACAAGACATATCAAGAGGTCGCCAAGGACTGGGAAGGTGATTTCCTGTTTGTGATCACTCCTGATGAGGAGCTTAAAAAGGAAACTGTATTCTACATTGATCTATGGCATGGAAAATGTAAGGATGCTTATCTTGTGAAAGGAGAGAAGCAAGCGAAGTTTGTATTCAAAGGACCGTATTCGAACTGGAAAAAGGTCATCCGGAAGGAACTCGATCCTATCCGAGGGTTGATCCGGGGGATGTTCACCGTGGATGGTGATTCTCGGGTGATCCTGGACCAGGCTAAGGCAGCTCAGGAGCTGGTGAACACCGCAAGTACGATCCCGGTTGTATTCTAAAAGGGTTGATTATGGGACAGGTCGTTGATTGTTTTTTCTGGGATCCTTCGATACGATTTGACCTGGGATTACAGTACGTCTCTGAAGAGATCGGTAATGGAATTTCGCTGCGTAAACCCATATTCACCATTGATGCGTTAAAAAAAATCATTGAAAGGATCAAAACTGCACGTCAGGAGTATCTGCGTACGCATGATATCCCCGCGGTCCTTGATGCGATTGATAAGGTTAACGCGCTGTGGATGGACCCTGTGTACCATGGACGGAAAGTCGCTCGTGATGTTTTACCAATCGTGACAGGATTTTCTGTAGAGATGATTGAATCCTGGGGTTTTGATTATTTTTTCGACATCATTAAAAAAGATAACCTGCCTCTTGCCGGGAAACTTCAACCAAATAATTTCCGAACGTTTTCGCCATGCGGTGACGGCCTGGTGAAGGCGTATGGCAAACCACATGTCGCGCATTCGAATTATGAGCCAGAAGTCATAGGTCATATCTGTGCAGGCAACATCCTTGGCTTAGCTGCATTTGAGATGGTGATGGATAAACTTATTGATGCCGCAACCTGGGTGAAGGTACCTACAGAAGAGCCAGTGTTTGGAGCACTCTATGCAAAATCAATCGAGGAGGTGGACCCGTTGCTGGCGTATAGCATCGCGGTGCTTCCTTTCAGTAGCAAGGATGCCTTGGTGCAGGACTATTTATTCTCTCAATCCGATCTTGTCCGTGCGACCGGTGGGGAGCAGGCACGTAGGAATCTTACGGCACTTGCTGAGAAACACCATGTTCCTCTCGCAGGCCATTGGCATAAGTTCAGTTTCATGGTAATCGCCCGTGAATTTCTCAACAGACAAGCCTCTGAGATCGCAGAGTTAGCTTCCCTTGACGTGTGCGCGTGGGATCAGCAGGGGTGTTTCTCCCCGCAGGAGATCTACGTCGAGACCGGAGGTAGCGTGTCACCGAAGGAGTTCGCCGGGTTGCTTGCAAAGGAGATGGAAATAACAACCCGTGCGTTACCGAAAGGGACGAATTCTGGGAAAATGCAGGTGCTGGATGGATACTACCAGTATTTCACAAAGGAGACCATGGGGGAGCCGGTGAAAATCTTTCCTTCAAAGAATCATCAGTGGCTGGTCATCTACGATGAGAGAAGCCAGATTTGTGAACCTTCTCCGTTGTTCCGAGTGATCCGGGTCAAACCTGTTACCGATATCATGGAGCTCCCGCAGAGAGTTAAACCACTTGCCTCATTCTTACAGACCGTTGGTGTCGCTATTCCGCAGGATCGATTGCTTGTGTTTGCTGATGCGATGGGACAGGCCGGTGTGACGAACATCCGTACGGTCAGTGGAATGACGCTGCAGAAAGCCTGGGAACCATGGGATGGACGGTTCCCTCTACAAGAGCTCTTTGAACATGATGGAATCCATTGGGTCAGCATTGATACAAAAGACATAGATGCTGAGATAAAAAATGCTCTGAAACGAAAACAGTTGATTGTTTCGGAAGATCTTTCAGAAAAAAGAAATTAATCAAGTATCGAGGTACTAAAGCAAAAATATAATTTTTATGAAAATTCACTAGTTTATCGAGACGTACTGTTCAGGATTCTTATCAAACGTTCGTTTACACCCAGGGGCACAGAAATAAAACGTCTTCCCCTTGTAGACACTGGTGAATTTCGCTGTTTTCTCATCGACCGTCATTTTACAAATCGGATCAATCGCCATGATTTTTCACCTCCTGTGCCGGCGGCACATATCCTCTTAACATCAACGAAAGTGATACGACCGTCAC
>DATMXJ010000222.1:0-2970 GCA_035561675.1 Thermoplasmatota archaeon | reverse complement strand
AGGAAAGTCGGATTTATCAGATTTCCTGGTTGTTATTTATCCTATATTTATCGCACAATTGCATTGTTATTTCCAGCAGAATTTAAAACTTATAGTAATATTCACCGTTCTGTTTCTGTTGACGGTCCATATAGGAATCAGGTTTGTTCACACGAGGTCGTTTGGTCTCCTCATCTCGTCGGAAAGTGATGTCGACATTTTTCAAGAATCGGTTCATCCCCTCATGAAGGCTGAACGGCCCCTGCGCACGACCCTGCCGCCCTGGTTGACCATCAAAGACGATCAAGGCGTCACTGACCATGTCGATGAAATAGACATCATGGTCGACGATCATGGCGGATTTCCCTGATTTCTCTATCAATCGGCGTAACATCCGTGAGACAATCATCCGCTGTTGGCTATCCAGGTATGCTGATGGTTCGTCAATGAGGTAGATATCAGCCTCTTTCACGACCGATGCTGCGATCGCTACCCGTTGAAGCTCACCGCCTGACAAGGTCATCAATTCACGGTCTTGCAGGTATTTCAAATGAAGCGCATCATGAACCTCGGCTTGTAAGAACGATGAGGAGAACAGTTGTGGTGCGAATCTTTCAAAATATTCATGGACTGTGCCTTCGAAATCAGGAGTGATGTACTGGGGTTTGTAACTAATTTTCAGGTCATATTCGATGGCGCCTTTCGTTGGTTGGATGACTCCAGCCAGCATTTTGACAAATGTTGTCTTTCCAATCGCGTTGGGGCCGACGATACCGACAAGTTCGCCTTGTCGGATGATCCCTTGTTCAACTTGAAGGGTGAAATCCTCAAATTCCTTTATAAGATTGTCATACGAGACCAGGATACGGAGACCTTGTTGTGGTTTTGGGGGGTTTGCGAAAAACTCGATTTTCGTCCCGAAACGGATGTTTTCTTCCTTTAGATATCCGGAGAGATAGGTGTTGATCGCATGTCGTACAGTCCGGGGGAATGTCACAACACCATATGCACCCTCAGTTCCATACATGATATGGACGTTTTCACACAGGAAATCCAAGACCGCTAAATCATGCTCAACCACGATGACTTTTTTTTCCTTGGAAAGCTCCTGGATGATCCTTGCGACTTTTAATCGCTGATAGATATCAAGATAGGAGGTTGGCTCATCAAAAAAATACAAATCAACGTCTTTGATGAGAGCAGCAGCAATGGACACAAGCTGGAGCTCACCACCAGAGATCGTTCCTTTTTCGATCTCCTTATCAAGGAGTTGAGAAATCCCAAGCTTTGCGACAACTGAATCAAAACTATCAGTCGTATCTGAACTTTTCAGTACGTCCCTAATTTTTCCTTTAACGATCCGAGGGAGTTGATCGACATACTGTGGTTTGAGCACGCAGGTCATGTTCTGCTCCGATAGAGCCTTGAAATGTTCAAAGAGCTCCATGCCTGCATAGTATTCAAGCACAGGGTCTAAGGATGGTTTCTTTTTACGATACTCCCCAAGGTTTGGGATGACCTGTCCTGCAAGTATCTTAATAGCGGTTGTTTTTCCTATCCCGTTCTGACCTAGGATACCAACGCAGCTTCCTTTTTTCGGGATCGGGAGCCGATACAGTCGAAACCCGTTTTTCCCGAATTGGTGGACAAGGTCCTCTTTGAGTTCTTCAGCAAGTCCGATGATTTTGATTGCTTCGAAGGGGCATTTATTCACGCAGATGCCGCAGCCGACACAAAGCTCCTCGGAGATGATTGGTCTGCCGTCCTCACCCATCACAACGGTTTCATCACCAGCACGGACTCTAGGGCAGAATTTTATACATTCCTGCGCGCATCGCTTTGATGTACATCGATCCTTTAACACGATTGCGATTCTCATATCTGCGAACACTGTGAAGAGGCAGGTTCTTAAAGGTTTTTTGGTGCCTATCCATCAAAAAGTATATGCTGTTAAAAATTAAAAAAAAAAGTGAATGTATCAAATCACTTGTTCATGTTTCTTTGATGACCCCAAAGGAGTACTTCTTCATCGACCAAAGGAATGTCGTGGGGATGATCCTCGGAACGAATTATGCCGAGGCTCAAATCGTCGTAAAAACGGCACCTTGCGAAAATCAGGGATATCTGCTCGTTCAATCTGGAAATCGTCATTGTTCTGTACCCTTCGAAAGTTGTCATGATCTCGTTCGGTAAGCAGGGTGATTGCTGCGCCATTTGCTCCGGCACGGGCGGTTCTACCGATCCGATGCACATACTCGGTATGTGTTTTTGGCACATCGTAATTGTAGATATGGGTGACGTTTTTGATATCAAGACCCCGTGCTGCGACATCTGTCGCGACTAATACCTTGGTTTTTTGGGTTTTCAACGCATCCAGGGAGCTTGATCGTTTTTGTTGTTTCATCCCTCCATGGATTGCTGAGGCGCTGATGCCTTGACGCGCAAGGTTCTTTGAGACCGCGTCAGATTCTCTGCGAGTCCCGCAGAACACAATGGATAACCCATCGGTGTTGCTGTTCAGCAAATGAACGAGAAGGGAGAACTTCTGGTTCTGCTCGTAAATATCATAATAGATCTGTTTTAATTTGCTGTGATCGACATACGATTGGGTTTTGACGATTAAAGGATTTTTCAGATGTCTTCTCGCGAGACGATACACCTCTTCGGAGATCGTGGCGCTGAACATCAGCAACTGTCGCTCTGAAGGAATGTAGCGGATGATATCTTCGACATCGTCGACAAACCCCATCTCGAACATCTTATCGGTTTCATCAAGGACAAGAATCCTGATATTCCGTAAATCAATAGTCTTTCTGCGGAGATGATCAAGCATCCTGCCAGGGGTTCCTATGACGATCTCGGATGTGCGGATGTCGCGTATCTGTGGTCCGATGCTCACACCACCGTACACGCTCGTGGTCCGTATCCCAAGGGTTTTCCCAAAATCCTTAAAGACGTCTGTTACCTGCACGCACAGTTCTCGTGTAGGAG
>DATMXJ010000221.1:0-3452 GCA_035561675.1 Thermoplasmatota archaeon | reverse complement strand
TTTAAAACACTTGAATAAAAAAACAGTCGATTTTCTTATCTTTTTAATCTCTCCATTGTGCTTTCATCCAGGATTCCATGAATCGTTCTGAGAGGTCAGGTCTGGCTTTGGCGATATCGGTCACCGTGATGATGCCTACGACTTTTTCTGAGGAGACCACCGGGAGTTTCTTGATTTTATACTGTTTCATGGTCTCAAGTGCTTTTTCTACAGTATCCATTGAACTGACGACTTTGATGTTCTTGGACATAATCTCGTATACCTTGGTTTTTTCAGGGCTCCGTTGTTGGCAGATGGTTCGTTCAATGAGATCCCTTTCTGTGACGATACCAACACAAGATTCACCTTTTGTCACAACCAGGCAGCCTACTTTCTTCTCCTTGTAGGCTATACATGCGTCAAAGACGGACGCGTCAGCATCAATGGTGATTACCTGTTTTGCCATGATCTCTTTTACCAGCATGTCGTTCACACCATTTTTTTCCTTGCTACTTAAGACAGAGTATTTCGTCTCTCCGTTATATTCTTATCTTGCCATAGTATAACGGATGTCTGTGAAAATAAAACCGAGAAACGACATCTTGAAAGATATCATCCGAGACGGCAAGAAACATCCGAAAGGTTGGAACGCGACGTTCGGGAAGGATTCTACGTCGTTTTCCCATGACTGTTACATCTTCCACCCAAGCATTGGGATTTACCTGTTAAAGGAATACAACAAAAACCCTTTCGAGGTCAAAGGCGTTGGATCAAAACTCGCACGCCATATCGACGATGACATCGAAGAGCAGATGAGGAAAAAATCCGAGGACTTCGGCATCATCCAAGGGGATATCCGTAAGATTCTTACGAACATCAACCGAGGGGTACCCCCAGAACAAATCCTGCATAGTGCAATAAATGGGGATGACCTGGGACTCACGATCCCTGTACGAGGTCGGGCGTCGACCTCAAAAGACACATTTCATTCTCTGAAGAACACGTTTTCCCATCAGCAAAAGAAACTTGAGACCTGTTTCGAAAAAATGGTTTCAGATGATGGACTCTATACGTCCTATGAATAATGCTACTAAAGAAACTCTTGTATCTGTCCCAGAGCTTTTTTTCGTTTCTCTTGTAAATCAACGAGGAATTTTTCCATAAGTTCAACTGCGTGTTTCTTGCACATCCCGCACATCAACTGTCCTTTCTTGCATGATTCATAGATACTTTTCAGCTCACCATCATCCTCAATTAAATGATATAAAAACAACTCATAGATCATGCATTCATCTGGTTTTCCCCCTGATCTCTTCTGCTCCTCCAGAGTTACAGCACCACCGGTTTTCGCATTCATAATCTTCTTTTTTGCCTCTTGAGGCGTGTCGGTGAGGAAAATAGCACTCTCAGGTTTAGATGAGGACATCTTATCCCCAGTCAACCCGGTGATGAACCGATGATACGTGGATGATGGCTGTAAAAATCCGTACCCTTGGAATGAAGGCTCGATATGAGCAAGTGCCTCATCGATAATCGGGATGTCTTTTTCTAATGCGTCATTGATATAGATAGCCTTGTACTCCGTGATCCGTCGGAGGTCCGTGAACTGGAGGTTTTTTAGGGTGTTCTCCGCAGCGTCCATAAGCTCCTTGACATTCGTATCGACCTTGACGAACACACCGATTTTATCGTCCTTTGTGACCATCACATTATAGAGACGAAATGCTTGGGCGATGTCACGACTGAGCCTGATATGTGGATCCTGGTCAACGCCCACCGGGACCAGCGTCGGTCGGATCCCCCCGTATTTCTCTAATTGCACGTGGAGAATATCCCCGGTTTGCACCAGGGGGGAGAAGATATGGGCCATGTTCGTTGATCCCTCGAAACCGTAGGTAGCGACCATCTGAGACCAGTTCACCTTTTTGCCTAACAGAAATGCGAGGTCTTTGACATCCTGGTGTTTTGATTGGAAATACAGATGGCACTTCTTGAGGTCCATCCCAAGCGCGATGTAATTGAGGATATACTCGTTTACCGCAAGCTCCTTTGTCTGCTCAAGGGTGAATCCTCTTGTGGCGTACGCCTCGATGTCTGCGACCGCGATGAAGATATCGGCACCAAGGCTCTGATAATACAGCACCTCGTCGATGACCATCTTATGGCCCAGGTGCATCCGTCCGGATGGCATCAGACCAGTGAGGATCGCCCATGGTTTGTTGTTTTTAATCGCATCATGGATGATAGGGAATCCTCGATGGCCGAACACCACGCCTCGTCGGAGGAGTCGTTGCGGATGTGGCAGGTCTTTCCAGAGTTCTTCGGAGAACTCCTGTATCCCGAATTCATCACGTAACCGTGCGTAATCCTGATAGGTTGTTGAGCTCCATGGGTCTATCTTCATAGGTGTTCAGGTTCCAAATCAGATATCCTTAGAAAAACTTACCGTTATCGTCACAGAAGCCTAGAAAACCTAGGGAGGGGAAAATAATCATGATATAAGGTTTACTATTAAACAAATACTTTATATCATACGCTTTCCATTATGGCTTCTAGGGGTAATACCTTGGAGTTTTTTCCATGAACCAGCATTGTTCGCTCTGCGGAACAAATCTTCTGCCTGCCGATGAGGAAGGTCTCTGTCATCTCTGCAAGATGTCCATCATCTTTAATGAGGAAACCTTCCCAGAGGTTGACGACTGCGCCTCATAAAAAAAACCATTATTTTTTTTTTTAGGAGAGGACGCGTGTTTTGTAGCATAATTGATATAAAACATGATGTTATCGTCCTATCTATCACCTATGAATCCTGAGTTACAGAAAATCCTTACTCGACAGCATTACGCGATCATCGGGAATCATTCTGGTGTGAAACTCTGCCATTGGATGAAGCAAAGCCTCCTGTTCGGTAGACAATGTTACAAACAAACCTTCTACGGTATCAACTCCCATCAATGTCTGCAGATGACGCCAGCCATCACTCACTGCACACAGATGTGTCTGTTCTGCTGGCGGCTCCAGAATTTCACAGAAAAAGAGTTACATGACCCTGACGACCCGGGATTTATCCTGGAACATGCCATCACCGCGCAAAGGAAGCTTCTCACCGGGTTCAAAGGCGATCCTCGCTGCGATCAGAAAAAATGGAAAGAGGCAAACGAACCAAACATGCTTGCCTGCTCGCTGTCTGGAGAACCTACGCTGTACCCAAGGCTTGGGGAGTTCTTTGAGCTGTGCCGTCAGAAAGGCATCACCACCTTCCTAGTCACCAACGGGACAAAACCTGAGGCATTAGAAAAACTTTCTACCCTGCCAACACAACTTTTTGTTTCTCTTGTCGCCCCGACCGAAGAGTTGTACAAAAAGATCTGTGCACCGCTTGTTCCAAACGGCTGGGAAAAGATACAGCAGACCCTGGAACTTCTGCCGTCGCTTTCTACAAAAACAGTGATACGTCACACCCTGGTCCATGG
>DATMXJ010000220.1:0-4741 GCA_035561675.1 Thermoplasmatota archaeon | reverse complement strand
TCCATGTCTTTTTAGTGATTTCGTAAGAAAGTTTTTATAAGAGTTTTTGCTTAGTTCCTTAGAAAGTGAGGATGCGATGCGACGATGTGTAGTGTACCAAATCTTGGTAGTTTTTCTTTTACTTGGATGTTTTTATAATGTTTCAGTGAGTGTTGCGGAATCTGCTTCCGATAGTAATGTCGATGCGACGCTTACCTGTAGTTTTGTTTCTGGTGCTCAGTTGACCGTGCAGGCGCAGATGATTGTCAACAGTATCGATGTTTTTGAAACCGTCTATACGAAACAGGCGATTGAAGAGATGGCGGCAACTAATCAATATGTCATGGGCGCCATTATGTTACGTCTCCATGAGGTAGTAAAATCACAGATCGAAGCAGCATTTAAGGATGCGGATGTTGACACGATGAATACGAATCCTACGTATGAAAAACCATTTTTTATCGATGTGTTCCGAGTCAATCTGACCCCAGCCTTTTTCCAGTATGCTGGTTCTCTTGATCTGATCGATTTTATCAATGGTGTTCTGGATATGGGTGCAACAGTTGCCTATTCTTTTGATCTGTCCGCAGAACAAGGGTGGAATACGACGTTTTTGTATACGCTGCCGAGCACGATGACACTGGTGTACGCGAACACAGCGGATACGAATCCTGATACGAACACGGTGCGCTGGGTGGTTCGGAATTGGGATGGGGCTGATGCAGGAATCGATGCAACGTTATCGATGCAGTCAAAAAATCCAACGACAATCGCATCAGAAACTGATGAGATCGCTCTTGAATTTATCCTAGATGCGCGAACGGCGACTGATATTAATTTTATTGATTCGGTGATCGTGAAAAAGGTCAACATCCGACCATATAATGTGCTTCCTGCTTTTGTGACCGGGTTAGGAAGCATTCCGGCAGATGGAGTACGGTTATTCATAGAGAATGGATTAATGAGCTGGACGACCCTTTTTGAAAAAACAATTCAACCTATCGAGCAGCAGACAACACATATCATTGAGAACTCCTCGTTCCAACAAAATCTGAGTCTGTCATTTCAATGGGATGCGGAGACAACCATCAATTGTTCCACGCCCTATAACATCACCCATATGGACGAATCGCCAGCGATACGAGCGAATTTTCAGGATCCTGAGATTAACCTGATGATCTGTCAGATGCCTGCCCGGGCATTATTCGGATTGATAAACGCAGGAGCTAACGTGTCAATCTCCTCAGAGGATGTAAACTTTGGTTCAGGGCTGAATGGGATCAGATATCCCTATGTAATCATGTTGCGTCTCCCAACGAACATCACTCTGGATGGAGAGACGGATTATCTCTGGAACGACACCTCTTCGATTTCTGGGGCGTTCACTTCAGGGCTGCAGCCGACTCCACCGTACAGGGCAGAACATGTCGAGACGTTCGTTGATATTGAGTTGGTGAAGATGGATTTGAACATCCCGAGTGTCTTTACGGGGAGAACTGAAATGACAGCATCTGTGAAGATGAGAGAGGATGACAATCTGTACGTGATTAGACGTGCGGATGAGTTACCATTTTCCCCGAAGGTTGAGCTTTCATATTTGAACGCGGATGCGTTTCGTCTGTGCGCCGAGGAACAGGTGTTTGGTGAAGAGCAGATACTCACGTTTCTCTCAGAGAAAACCGCGTTGTTTCAGCAGAGGTTATCGAACATTCTCCATGGATTGAAGGCGAAAGGTGCCGTGGACAAACCCTCGTTTACCAGTTCCCTTGTGTGGGATGGGGACATCTCTGCCATGGATGATCTGGCGCCTGTTGTCGTCTCTAATTATGCCAATGAAGTGTACATGATTGGGTTTAACGTGTCGTTATGGCCAGCTTCTATTTCCATTGTACCACAACAGTTCGCATTCCAAGGGATCCAAAATCAGACGGTGACGTATCGGATTATCTTCCCACGAGGCATTGAACTCAATGCAAGCGAAAGTACAGGCAAACCTCTGATCATTGGAACGACCAATGACGGACGAGAGTATGTTGAGCTGACGTTTGATGAGCTGGCTGCGGTGAACTCAACGGTCCTTACCTGTGTGTTGCAAGCGTCACCAGTCTACATTCTTGGCTTGTTTTTACCTTGCATCCTTGTCTTTCTGTTGTTAGTGGTCCTTATCGTCATCATCTATTTGATACGGAAGAAGAGAGGAGGACTGCGGAGAGGGAAACGGAAGTTGTTTGAACCAGAGGATAACGAGCCGTCTGATTACATCGAGCAAGAGTATTATGTGCCTCCGCCGCCGTCAACGAAGAAGAAGAAATAATCTTACTTGTTGTTGCGTTTCAAGAGCGTTGGGGCAAGAGACAGCAGAGAGGGTACTGCGGTGAGAAGTGGGAGCGCGAGATGTGAAGGGTAATCGATATCCCCGTAGGTGTTGATGGTGTCAATGGTTTTTTGTGTGTTGAGTTTTTCGATGTACTTGTTGAAGTGACTGTCGGTGAGACGGGTGAAAATGCGTCTGAATCTCATCCCTAGAAAGAGTTCTCGGCCGATCTCCTTTGTCCAAGTAGTATGATAGCGTCGTAAGACTTCTTCATCGAAACACTGTTTTTTTAAGGCTTCTTCAGCGATGGTGCTGCAGGTGGTTGCGCAGAGTAATCCTGGATAGATGCCACCTCCCGAGGTTGGTTTTACTTGTGCGGCTGCGTCTCCGACAAGCATGATATGATCAGCCGTCGTTTTTTTCAGTGGGCCTAAGGGGATTGTGCCTCCGAATCGTTTTAGGACGGTGGTTCCTTGTAGCAGTGGCTGTTGCAGCAGGGTGGTATAGTAGTGTTGCAGGGGATGTGTACTGTGTTTTCCGATGCACAGTCCGATGCGTGCGGTGGTGCCGTGTGTGTTGGTTGGGATGACCCAGGCGAAAAAACCTGGGGCGATGGTGTTTCCGACGAAGATGTGGACATATTTCGGATTCAAGCTGGTATCTGAGAGTTCTGCACTGATGCCGTGTAATTTTTCGATGGGTTGAGGAAAACCGAAGCTGTCTCGTATGCGTGAATGGGCGCCGTCAGCACCGATGAGGAGCGGGCTGTGAACAAGCGTCACCTGCCCATCATGTTGGATGTCAAGAGTGAGAGATGAGCGTTGTTTTTTTGCTGCGATGACTGTATGATCTCGCAGAATCGTCGCCCCTGCTTTCTGCGCGTTTTTAGCGATGTGGTCATCGAATCTCTGGCGGTCGATGACGAGGGCGTGGATTTTTTCACCACCGATGGTGAGGAGAGCCCCTGCTGGGCTGTGAATGATTGCGCCATAAATCGTGTTTTGGACTATTTCGTCTTGAGGACATTTTGTAATATCCATTACGCGTCGGGTGACGAGGCCAGCGCAGTGTACTGGTTCTCCGATAGTGTGATGCTCCTCGAACACCGCGACCTGTCTTCCTTTTGATGCTAGCTGTTCTGCGACATAACAACCGATAGGTCCTCCGCCAACAACCGCGACATCGTACTTTTCCATTGATGTTCAGAATATCAACAAAGATTTATAATAAAAACGGTATTACAGGGACCCATGGTTTTGATAATTAATATTGTGTTAGTGACTTCAGCATATATTGGTAACATATTCTTTTTTAATAAGAAAAAAGAGGATACCGAAACGCAGAAATCTATCGAGAATGTTGATCCTTCTATGATCTGTAAGTTCGTCGTCGATGGTTCAGGGAAAAAGATAGGGGAGAGCGTGTCGATTGATCATGATGTGTTGATTATCAAAGCAGGAACATTGTTTTTAGGGGTACCTTTGAAGCATGTCGAGTCCGGTGGGAAAACATTGATGGTAAGAGGCATCTTTGATTTTACAAAAGCGTATGAGCTGGGTGAGAAATGGCGAAAAGAATCGTATCGTGAGATGAAAAAACATGAGCCCCCGGAAGAAAAATCAAAGCGATTTTGAATATAAAATGGTGATTGTGACTCGTTCTGATCTTCCTCTTTCTGCTGGGAAGCTTGCTGCGCAGGTGTCTCATGTGGCGGTGGACTGTACGCTTCTGACGAAGAAGAACAAATCGGAGTGGTTTTCGAAATGGCAGCGGGAGGGAGCAAAAAAAGTCGTGGTGAAGGTCGATTGTCTTGATGATTTTTTCTCGTTGAAAGAGAAAGCAGAGAAGCTTGGTATTTGCACATCGATCATTTCCGATGCAGGGCATACGGAGATCCCGGAGGGAACGCAGACGGTTCTTGGGATTGGTCCAGCGCCGAGCAATCTCATTGATCAGGTGACCGGGGAGTTGCCGTTATTATGATATATTCAGCTAAATAATAACCTATTTTTTAATGTTAAAACTCTTTCAATGTCCTCTGTCTATTGTCTGGTAATATAACTTTTCGTTCGACCTCTCGCCATTCCAAACCATGCTCCTCAAGGAGCTTTTTCACCATGTCAGGGACTCGTGGCGCACAAAGAATTCCACGTACCTTCGGTTCCTTTCGGTCTTTTTTAATGTCGGTCACGTACATGCGAAGCTGATGGACAGAGCTAATCGTCGCAAGACTCCGTTTCACCTCGATGACCACAGGCACGTGGTTTTTATCAAATCCATACAAATCAATGGACCCGGTTTTCACTGGTTTTTCACGTTTTACGATTCGGAGGCCGTCTTCGATGACGGATGGATCATTTACGATTTGGTTGACCACGTCGATTTCCATCCCGGCGATGACGATGCTTGCGCGATCCAAAAGCGATGTCGCGGTCACCAGCTTGAGTT
>DATMXJ010000219.1:0-2650 GCA_035561675.1 Thermoplasmatota archaeon | reverse complement strand
TTTGTCAAATAAAAAAAAAAAAAGAGAGATTTTTTCTCGTTTTACCCTAAGGTTACCTTCGAGAGGAAAATCTTTGCGTTGACGGACATGGTTGCACCAATACCTTCGGTGCAGTTCACGTTGATCGTTATCGTTGGTTTTGGTTTGAGAAAACCAAGACCGATACCTTTTGGTGCACCAACTAAGGTGAAGTTACCGCCGCTACCAAGAGTCCCTTGGGTTATTGAGAAGTCTTTTGGTTTTATGAATAACCCACCGGCGATGGTGACGTCACAGGTGACATTTGTTGCCGCTGCTTCACCAACGTTTTTCACAGTCACGGTGAAACCTTTTCCGCCCACGATGCTAAGCGTCAACACTGGTTTTGGTGTCTCAGAGGGTAAATGCTTCCAAACTCCACCGGTTGTATCATCGACATTAAAGTTACCGGCCCATCCGATTTTACCCTCAACCCATGCTGTACCAAAGAGTTGAATACCTTCCATTTCAGCCCATGATGTCCATGAATGACCGCCATCAAAGCTGTATGTTGCACCGTTATTTTCCGGAACACCGGTCTGCACTCCAGTACTTACGTACATATTAGATGTTCCTGGAACATAATCAAAATCTGCTCCATGGCATTTACCAGAGTATGTGATACCGGTCCAAGTTAAACCACCATCTGATGTTTCAGCAAGAACTGCATCTGCAAAATTCTTATCCATAGCTAGGCCGTTTAATGCATCTTTGAAACGGATATCGACATAGGAACCAGGAGCAAAAATAACACTTGAAACTGTCCAGTGATATCCTTTATCAATTGATTTAAAGACACGCCCCCCAAATGAAGCATCTTGAGTCCCAAACCAAACCGTATCACCAACAACATCATAATATCCAACAACACCGTATTCTGCTGACGATGAAGGTGCAGGAATGTCAGCTTGAGGGACTCTGACCCAGTTATCTCCTCCATCGGTGGTTGTATATATTTCATAATATCCACCAACGGGATCTCCCATGCACCAGCCATCATTTTCATTCCAGAAATGCACACAGTTCGGGAATCCACCGGTGAAATCAGCGGTGGTTTGTTGAGCCCAGGTTTGACCTCCATCTGATGTCTTCCATATACCTTGAGGGGTACCTGTGTGTATTGGAACCCATGCAGTCATATCATCCAAGGCAAAAATCATAGCACTGTCACCATCAGCTGGTGCTCCATCAATGAGATCCGCTACCCATAAGTCACCGCCATTTGTTGTTCGGGTAAATTCTTGAACAGGTAACTGAGAAGTACTTCCATCATAACCTACAGCCCAAACAATATTCTCATCTACGGCGCACATGTAATGGATACCTTGACTAGTTTCCCAAAAACCAGATGCTTGTTCAATCCATTCAGCATTCCCAAAAAAGGTTTTTGGTTGTTGATGAGTTATGGTCACCATAGGTGTTTTCGTAAGCGATGCTGTTACTGGCATGAGAAATGCCAAAGTAATAGCGAGAACGACACCAGCGTTTACTAACATTTTTGTTCTGTTTAAAAGTTTCATATGTTTTTCCCCATATTTATCATCATAGTCGTCTTTTTATTTAAATGTTTCGTAAAAAATATCGAGGTGAGTTTCTCTGAGTTAGAGGATACTTTCAGTCTCCTTTCCCACATGTTTATAAACATCTTTCTCTTTCTTCTTACATAAGGGAGTTCTTATGGGAAAAGATAAAGAAAATGAGTCACCTCTGCATGATTTACCTGGAGTCGGTCCTGCAATAGCGGATAAATTAATTGAAGCAGGGTATGGAGATATGATGAGCATTGCTGTCTCATCACCAAAGGAATTAGCAGAGGTCGCAGAAATCGGTGAACCCACCGCTGCAAAAATCATTCAAGCAGCTCGAAAGCAAGCGGACATCGGGAGTTTTGAAACAGGCACTGCGCTGCTGGAACGCCGAGCAAAAATAGGCTCAATCACCACAGGGTCCAAAGCCTTTGATGAACTGATGGGCGGAAAAGGATTTGATAGCCAAGCGATCACAGAAATGTTTGGTGAGTTTGGCTCAGGAAAAACCCAGATAGTACATCAGATGTGCGTGAACGTCCAATTTCCAGTAGAGAAAGGAGGATTGGATGGTCATGTGTTCTACATAGACACAGAAAACACGTTTCGACCGGATCGTATCATCCAGATGGCAGAGGCCTATGAGCTTGATTCTGACGAGGTGTTAAATAAAATCCATGTCGCAAGGGCGTACAACTCGAGCCATCAGATGCTTCTCGTCGATAAGGTCATAGAGCTATCAAAAGAGTTTCCTGCACGGTTGTTAATTGTCGATTCACTCACCAGCCAGTTCCGTGCGGAGTTTGTCGGAAGAGGCGCACTTGCGGATCGACAGCAGAAATTGAACAAGCATATGCATGATCTCCTACGGTGGAGCGACCTGTTTAACGGGGTCGTTGTAGTAACCAATCAAGTCGCCGCTAAACCAGATGCGTTCTTTGGTGACCCGACCAGGCCGATTGGAGGTCACATTGTGGGGCATACTGCGACGTTCCGGTTATATCTGCGGAAAAGCAAAGGGGGCAAACGGATCGCACGATTGATCGATTCCCCGCATCTTCCTGAGGGAGAAGCAGTGTTTTCTGTCAGTGAAAAAGGAATCAGGG
>DATMXJ010000218.1:0-9852 GCA_035561675.1 Thermoplasmatota archaeon | reverse complement strand
CAACATCCCGATGTCTATCGCCATCAACAGCCGGATGGCTGGTGGAGCAGCGATGTGGGATCGGATGCAAGATGAGTTGAACTACTCTGATTACAGCTGGGAACCGTCCATCCATACACGGACACATCCGTGTGGTACCTACACGAATGGATATGTATGGGAAATCCTTGGATGCCGAAATGACATCTTAGAAAATCTTACAAAGATCCCCTATGGCCAGTATGTATTCAATTACATTCTCCCCTGTGGGTATCAAGATAGCACCATCGAGAGTACCTCTGCTGGCGAGTTTTTATTTCTCAGAGATTGGACAGGGAGCGATCATCCCTCAAGCACGATCTACGCACCCTGGAATAGTGTTTACAATTTCTACGGCATTGGTGGGTTAGAAACAAAGGCGTACGATCCAGTCTTCGAAGCCCGATCCCCCTCAGGGAGATATTATGCATCAGATGTCACTACGCTGAACAACGCGTTCACTACTGTTTACAACAACGGTGGAATCTTCTATGCGATGTTCCATCCTGACCGGTACAGTAACAGCGTCATCTTCGACACACGACCAGGCGTTGATGGTGTAAGCGGCTCCTCATTCATGCAACACCTCTCGTTCGTCGCGAACCGGACCAATGTGTGGTACGTGGCAAATGGATGGTTGTATTCATATCATTATGTCGCTGAAAACGCAGTCGTTTCTGGTGGACAAATGCATCTAAGCGATATCCCAATGACAATCGTGAACAATAATGCAAACACCTATGCATACCATACATTAACAAACCTCGTTAATGGGACAACATACCAGTATTATGTCACTGGAATTGATGACCCTGGACATCTCGTTCGAATCCCCTCAGCACCTACATTCAGAGACTTCACGGTTCGTCAACCAAGTGCATGGTGGAACATGAACTGGCATTATCGAAAAGAAATCACCATTGATTACACGAAAGTCGCAAGTAATCTCACCAACTTCTCCATATTGATTGCTCTTGCTTCTGATGCTGATCTTGCCAGTAAAACGCAACCAGATGGTGATGATATCGTCTTTACCAATTCCACTGGTAGTAAATTATCGCATGAGATCGAGTTATTTAACAGTACAACTGGCCAACTCATTGTCTGGGTGAACGTTACCTCTCTATCAAGTACTCAGGACACTATCTTATATCTCTATTATGGAAATAGCGCATGTGCAAACCAAGAGAACAGCGCGGGAACCTGGGCTTCAAATTACCGCATGGTTCAGCATCTCAGTGAAACAACAGGTATACATGATGACTCAACCACATATGGCAACGATGGGACTTACCACGGGAGCAATCAGAACGCCGTCGGAATCATTGACGGTGCAGATCAGTTCATCGGGGATCTTGTAGGTCCTGGTGACTATATTGACTGCGGAAATGCTACAAGTCTCAACATCAATAGTGCAATCACGGTTTCTTCATGGATTAAACCAGATGATCAAGTGAACTGGAACCACCTCTTTACAAAAGGTTGTAATACTCCAAACCGAGTGTATCAATTCAGTATCGAAGCAAATGAAACCATAGACTTTATTCTCAATGGGGATACTACAAATGCTAAAGCAACAACAGCTGTAAGCGTACCGATAAATCAATGGTCATATGTAACTGGGACATACGACGGCAGCTCTATCAAAGTGTATATTAACGGAATTGAACGAGCAAATAAAGCCTACACAAACCCGATTAATACAAATGCTGTCCACCTCTTCATAGCTGGTCGGGTGAACGGCACTGGAAATACAGGACCTTCCACATATACTTTCAATGGTTTGATGGATGAAGTAAAACTCTCTGACAATGCCCGTAGTGCAGGATGGATTCTCACAGAGTACAACAACCAATACAACCCCAGTGGATTCTACCAGATGGGCAGTGAAGAGGAAGGAGCACAACTGGAATATATCTATACGATACCAGTGCAAACACATTGGAACCTCATCTCTTTGCCCTTCAACACATCTCTGATTAAATCCGAGATTAATATATCCTATAATGGAACGACCTATACTTGGAATCAAGCAATCAGTAATAACATTATTATCGGCTTCCTCTATGGTTGGAACAGAACAGGTCAAAGCTATCTATTACAGAATACCTTGGAACCTGGTTGCGGGTATTGGATGTGGGCGTATCATCCCTGTGACCTTGTCATCTCACTTGATGGAGAATACCAAGATGGTTTGCAAATCACCACGCTTCAACAGAGATGGAATATCATAGGTCTTCCATACAATGTTTCCCTTGCAAAACAAAACATTACCGTCCAGTATAACGGCACTGATTTTACATGGCAACAGGCAACAGGTGGATCTACACCCATCATCCTTGGGTATATCTACGGATGGAACCGAGCAACTCAAATCTATCAATTATCAGATCAACTGAATGCTGGGTATGGATACTGGATGTACGCGTATCACCAATGCGTGCTAAAAACGTGATCTCCCCGATTACTCATTACGCATAAATACTGCAAATAACCGGATTAGAGAATGAAAGATTCAGAATAAACTAGATTGTACTTTACACAAGGGGATATTTGATATTATGTATGATGTACACGAAACGCTCAAGAGAGCGACGATTTTTTTCCTCATTGGAACATTGCTCGCAAGTTCATATAATGGGACAGCCAACATAGTACGAGACGCTATTCCTGTTAACGATAACCCAACACTACCAACACTATCTAGAAATGAAATAATCCAGACTCAATCAAATGAAAACCCACAACAGTTAAATCTTTCAATTCAACAGAATACTATCTCGGTTAACAACCATACTAGTATTGCTCTTCCTTCTTCTTATACAGGGTGGTACAATAAACCAACAAGTTATGCTCAGATGATTAGCTGGTATCAGGAATTAGAGATTGCATACCCGAACTATCTTCAAGTATTCAAAGCAAATGAACTCTACGGACTAGGGACAATACCAAATCAAAATTACGATATGTACTATGTGAGACTCACAAACGAGTCATTAGGGTTCCAAAAACCAGAAGTGCTCTTCATGACAAACATACATGGGAACGAGTACATCGGACCTACTAGTGCATTCTGGTTCACCGATTGGCTGCTCCGACATGCGTTCCATCCAAATTACACATGCCCAGAACGAGACTGGCTTCGTTGGCTTCTCGACAACCGAGAAATCTACATCATCCCAAGTCAAAACCCAGATGGCTTTGATGATGTTCGGAGGGAAAATTTCTATGGCCTAGATCTCAACCGAGACTTTGATCATAGTCGACCCAATCCATGGGCTGCCGTGAACTCACAGATCCTCCGGCGATTCATCGACAACCATACCATACGTATTGCTGTAGATATGCACACTGGATATCGGGGAATCCCCTACAGTTGGAGCAACATGAACTATCGAACCACATTAGGGGCGATAAGTCCAATCTCCGGGCGGAATTACCCAGGGTACTGTCCCCCAGATTTTTATTTTTTAGATGCAGCGCTACTCCGTGTCGGTAACTATGTTGGTGACTATGGAGGAAACCTCTATTCGAGTAACATCGGACCTTGGCCTTACACCCTTGGTTATGATGCAGACGGTACAAGTTGCGATTGGTGGAATGGGGGAGACGTTATTACGAATCCTGCTGAAGATCCATATGTCAATGACGAAATATATGGTAACTATCCTGGCTGTGGAATCATGGGTCATGTTATTGAGTATGGTCCACACAATCCAGCAAACAGTGAGTATGGAAATGATACCATTAACCGATATGGGGCGGAAGTACGCCGAACTATGTTACATCAGATTGATTTAGCGCAACCCTATCTTCGATGGTTGAATGGTACTACCACAAACAATACAATTGCAGAACTCGAAACTCCTCTCACTTTCAACTGGCAGGTGAATGGAAGCCTTGTAGTTGATAATACTTTTATTCAATGGGGGAGAAATCCAGATCCGCTCAACAATCCAGAGTATAACACCACAGATTACGATGACCATGCGGGAGACTACTACGGAGGAACCGGATGGGATGGTGCAAACAATGGCCAAACCAATGGAGTCACATATTCTGAGAATATCATGATCACTACACCAGGTGACTATTACTTTGTTGCAAAAGCAAAAGTTGATCAGAGATATAAAACCGTTCTTCATCCAGAAGAGTACGGGAACTCTTCTTACCTCCGATTAATCAAAGAACGTACCAATGACTCATTCTATGAATCACGTCTAGGCACAGATGGTTTAGAAGTTATTGATGGTCAGACCTGGTGGTACAGCCCTGTAATTCATGTTCACGTATCTGATTGGTGGAATACTAGTTGGCAATACAGAAAGAAGATCTCTATCGATCATACCAAAGTAGCTGCGAATCTGACCAATTATCCTCTACTGATTAACCTTGCTAGTAACATAGATCTGATTGGTAAGATTCAAAATGATGCTGGTGACATTGTGTTCACGGATAAAAATAGAAATAAACTGAATCATGAAATCGAACTCTATAATTACAGCACCGGCCAATTGATTGTATGGGTAAATGTGACACGACTTTCACATATTACAAATACAACACTCTATATGTACTATGGAAATCAAGGATGCCAAAACCAGGAAAATCCCAGTGGAGTCTGGAGTTCAAGTTATCAAGGAGTCTGGCATCTTAATAGCAATTTTCTGGACAGCACTATCTATAATAATGACGTAACAAACTATGGATCGACGCCTACAGCAGGCTGGATAGGGGACAGTCAGTATTTTGCTGGGGATGATTACATCACTGCTCCGACACATTGTTTAGGTACGAATCATAGCTGGACAGCAAGTTGCTGGTTCCGCTCCAATTCGTCCTCACCGATGCTCTTTCATTATTTCTTTTCCACTGGCCATTATGATGCCAATAATGCGGTAACCATCTGGCAGAACATCAACAGCCCAGGTAACATCGGGGAACTGCGAGCACAAATTGTCGATTCAGATGGCCATCGTGCAAACATGTTCAACTACGGGGGTACAAACTTTAAAGATAATGTTTGGCATCTCCTCCATGTCACATGGAACGCGTCATCACACGATCTTGCTGTATATGGTGATGGTGTCTTACAACGACAACAAATAAACACAACAGTTGATACTGGTGGCGGAACAACGAATCCGCTCTATATAGGAACACGAATTGATCTAGAGGCTCAACGCTTCCACGTTGGAGAACTCGATGAACTCCGTATCTCAAACCCAGTAAAAAACACGAGTTGGATAGCGACAGAATATAACAACCAACGTACTCCAGATTCCTTTTATATTGTAGGATCTGAAGAAACAATCATTACTCAACATCCTCCAATTTTATTAAATCCCCTTCCGCTTGATAATGCGATTGATACCCAGATAAATCCATTGCTTTCTATTCAGGTAATCGATCCAGAAGGAGACACAATGAATGTCACGTTCCGAACCAATGCCTCTGGAATCTGGGTAACAATCGGAAGTAATCTTAGCGTAATCAATGGTGTGTATTCCCACCACCCAACCCAAATGAACAATTACCATACTACTTATTATTGGAGTGTGAACATAACTGATCCTTATGGGAGTAAACTATGGACGAATATCACCTATCGCTTCACCACTTCCTTTGAACCTGGGGGATGGTGGAATACACAATGGTTTTTCCGAAAAAGCATCGTTATTGACCACACACAAATCTCCTCAACTCTTTTAAATTTCCCCATGCTCATGAGCATCTCCTCTGATCCTACTCTCGCAATGCACGCAAAAACGAATGGTAGCGATATTGTCTTCACTGACTATTATGGACATCAGCTCAACCACGAAATCGAATCCTATGAAAGTACTACTGGCAACCTTGAGGCATGGGTGAAGATCCCGATACTTAGTTCTTCACAAGATACCTCATTGTATATGTATTACGGGAATCCACTCTGTAACAACCAAGAAACGCCCTTAGGGGTCTGGGAGACAAATTATCAAGGAGTCTGGCATCTTAACGACGATGTTCTTGATAGCACCTCACATGACAACGATGCAACAAACCACGGATCCATTAATACTAGTGGACAAATTGGAAAAGGACGATTTTTTGATGGAAACGATTACCTCAGCGCTCCAAAGCACTATCTTGGAGCGGAATGGAGTTGGACAGCAAGTTGCTGGTTCTATTCCAATGCTTCTTCAATGATTTATCATTACCTCCTCTCAACGGGACAATATGATAGTCCAAGTGCTGTTAGCCTCTACCATAATATTAATCATATAGAATATCCCCCTATCGGCGAGATGCGAGCACGCATAAATGATATGGATAACCATTTTATTCAACTCTATCAATATAATGGTGTCTTTCCTAAGGGGACATGGAATTTGGTTCATTTAACCTGGGATGCAAATTCTCATACGTTTTCTGTGTTTATCAATGGTTCATTAGAAAACAGATCTACCAATACAGCTGTAGATATTGGAGGTGGCGCGCAAACAGGTTTATTCATGGGCGCTCGACAGGATTTCGATCCGCAACGTTATTTAGTGGGGAAGCTAGATGAAGTAAGAATAGCAACTTCCTTGAAAAATGCATCATGGATTGCGGCAGAATATGTAAATCAATATAATCCAAATGAATTCTACAACCTTGGAGTTGAAGAGGTTGGTCTTACTCCAACCGAACCAACATTTTGGGATGAACACCCCGCTACCGATGCTTCGGATATTGGATTACAACCTATATTATCCATACGCACTATTGATTATCAAGGGGATACATTTGATCTCTATTTCAAAACCAACGCTTCTGGCACATGGCAAACTATCGGAGGTAATCTTAGCATAGGAAATGGTACCTATAGTTGTACCAATACTCTAACTATAAACAATTATCTAACCAAATACTGGTGGAGTGTAAATGCCACTGATGCCAGTTCAGATAACTGGACAAATCTCACTTTCCGATTCACCACAAGACCGAAAAACTATGTTCCTCTCATCGTCAATGTGAATCCTGCTCATGGAGATACGAACGTACCACTCAATCCAACACTCTCGATTCAAATAAGCGATCGAGATGGGGACATCATGAATATCACATTTAAAACAAATACCACCGGAATCTGGAAGACTATCGGTAGTTACAACAACACTGGTAACGGAACCTACACGCAAACCACCACTAATATGAGTACCCTTGGTAAAACCTACTATTGGAGAATTAATATCTCTGATTCGAAGGGTAATTGGACAAATGCAACCCATTGGTTTAAAACAGTCACTACAATGCTTAGTCTTAAATGGATGATTGATTTAGGAGGAGGTGCGAAAGGCAGCCCCTGCGTTGCAAATGTGACCGGTGATTCGACACCTGAAGTAATCGCAGTGACCTCCTCAGGAGTCAAATGTATCGACTCTCAAACCGGGAGTGTGATCTGGTCACGCAGCTATAGTGGAATAGGGGAATGGGTCCAACCCGAGGTAGCTGATTTAAATAATGATGAGGTCCCCGAGGTATTAGTTCCAATACAGAATCCCCCTGTCGGCCTCCTTGTTTTATACGGCAATAACGGCAGTACTTATTGGGTTCGAAGAGATTTGGGTGGTGAATGGAGTTTTGGCGTCCCCATCACCTACGATATTGACGGAGATGGATACCCAACCGTGTTTTTCGCATCCACCGATGTTTCGCATGGAATGAATGGAACTGGTAGAGTAACGGCTTTATCCTATGATGGTCAGATTCTCCATCAAGCCTTCTCATGGCGCCCTTGTGCGGGTGGTCTCTCTCTAGCTGATTATAACTTCGATGGAATCTTTGAACTCTATATGAATGATCGTTCGGAGTACCCTGGTGGTAAAGGACTCCGATCGTTCTGGGCAAGCAATCTGACCTGTCGCTGGAATCAAACAGGTACAGGGACGATTAGTAGTCATGTCACAATCCTTGTCGATGTCAATAATGATGGGCTCCTCGAATGCGTCGTTGCTCCTCAATCGACAACCGGTGGGGTCATGGTTCTTTCTGCAGTGGATGGACATATCATGAAAGGTAGTACAGAAATGAACATCCCTGCTCACGAAAAATTCACTGTTTATGATATTGATCATGATGGACGCCTTGAGTCCATTCACGCTGAAAATGAACATCCTGGTATGCCCAAAGACATTGTTGTTTGGGATTTAGTGAACTGGCAACGAGATGCGACAATTACTATTCCGACAACCTGTTATTGGCCACCTATCGCGGCGGAGGTGACCGGTGATAGCATCTTAGATATTGTCGCTGGTGGAAATGGACGGTTAATGGTCTTTAATCAGAATTATTCTTCTGTTGCTAGCTACACAGGTCTTCAGCAACTTCAACAGCCTGTAGTGAACGATATCGATGGTGACGGATACAATGAAATTGTTGTCTTAAGTGATTCAGGGCGGTTATATTCTTTTGATACCCCAGGGATAACACCAACACCTACACCTCGATCAGTCAAACACTATAGCGAATACCGAAGAAATGCGGCAGAATATGTTGAACCCCCCGGTCCAAGATATCCAATGCAGCGCGATGAATCCCCTACTAATAAGTCCACGCTTGTCACCTTCAATCCTGTACTTTCTGTACATGTCTGGGATTATCAATGGGATCGGTTCAACATTACCTTCCGGACCAATGCGTCCGGAACCTGGCAAGATATTAAAACCTATGCCTCTATTGGCCGGTATCCGAGTCATACGATCACTGGTAACTCCTGGGGAAGATACACAGCCAACACCACTAATATGACTCAACCGAACAAAACTTATTACTGGAGCATCTACGCAAAGGATATCAAAGGAAACACCCATGAGAAAATATACCATTTCACGGTCGGTGATGTCGCTCCAATCATCACAAATCCACTTCCCGTCGATGGAGTCAACGGAGTGTCCCTGTCTCTTTCAACACTTCAGTTCACATTAACAGATTGCCAAGGAAATCGGATGAATTACTCTGTTTATACGACTCCTAACATCGGAACAGGGAGTAGAACGCTTGTCACCAACGGTACTTACACGATTTCCCTTAATGGTCTTGAATATAACACTTTTTACACGTGGTTTGTTCATATTACGGATGGGACACATTGGACCAATAAAACCTATCATTTTACCACTAGACTAAGTCCAAGCATCTGGTGGAACAATAACTGGACCTTCCGTAAAGAAATCATCATTGACAATACGCAGGTTGCAGGACCACTGACCAACTTCCCTGTTCTTATAAATCTAAACTCTGATTATGATCTTGCTACACATGTACAGGATGATGGTGATGATCTGGTCTTTACAGACCATGCGAGAAATATATTATATCATGAGATTGAACTCTTTAATGGGACAACAGGTCAACTTGTTGCATGGGTAAATGTGACAAGTCTTTCTTCAACTTCTCCGACTCTTCTATATCTATATTATGGAAATCCTGCTGTTTCTTCCCAGCAGAATCCGACTGGGGTATGGAAATCAAATTATCTCACTGTACATCATCTCGAGGAAACCTCTGGGGCTCTCTCGGATAGCACTTCATATCATCACAATGGAACACCATATGGTGGATTACAACAGAATATTACTGGTATTATAGATGGTGCTGATCGGTTTGATGGGGTGAACGATTACATTGACCTTGGCGCGACCCCTGATTTCAACAAACAGGATCTGACCATCTCCGCCTGGGTGAAATCCTCCGTACCCACCACGGATATGAGGATCGTCGTCGGTGGAGCTTCCTACACCTACAAATGGCATTTGATCATGGATGATGGCTATTTCATGATGACGAATAACACGCTTGCGACCACGAACC
>DATMXJ010000217.1:0-4225 GCA_035561675.1 Thermoplasmatota archaeon | reverse complement strand
GTATTATAATCATGATTATTATGGTTTTTTTATTACTCATAAGTCAACCTTCACTGGCAGCTCCTCCTTGCTTACTGCAATTTCATTAGGAATAAAAATACATAATTTCAAATCCACATAATGAGTGAGCAAGATATCCTTAATATAAAATCAAAGGCAAGGAAAATCAAATGAAAAGGAAATGTTTGGCGGTTGCAATCATTCTCATGTTCGTTGGAACTTGCATCATTCCAGGGATTGCACAGAACACCGAGAAAAAACTACCAACATCGAGAGGGAACTGGTTCTATGTTGGTGGGAGTGGACTAGGGAATTATACGAGGATTCAGGATGCGATTGACAATGCGAGTGATGGAGATACAGTTTATGTCTTCGACGACTCAGCACCGTATCATGAGATAATCAATATCAATGAATCTATCACACTATTTGGTGAAAATCAACAAACAACCATAATTGATGGTTTTGATTTACCAGATAGTATAATCACGATTAACGCATTGTATGTGACATTGCGCAATCTTACTCTTCGGAACGCAGAACGAGAGGGAGTTATGATTCACAGTAGTTATGCATCAATCTCTCAGATGACAATTCAAGATTCCAGCGATTATAGTTGGATTGGTGCAATAACAGTGTATTTTCCTAAACAGCAAACCAGAGGCTCTATTGATAAAATTCTCATTCAAAATAATACTATTGTTAGAACCTGGACAGGGATTGAACTGTCATATTGTAATCAAGCCATGATTACTGGGAATGTGCTCTTGGATAATATTAATGGCATCGAGGTTATTGGCTCATTTCACAATGAGATTTCCACTAACTTCATCTCTGGATGCGAGGTTGGCATCGTCGATTATATGAGCGGAAAAAATATCTATCGGGGAAATACCTTGTTAAACAATACTTGCGGTATGGAATATATCTGTTCGACAAGAGATATCATTGAAAAAAATAACTTCTTAAATAACACCCAACAAGCGTTTTTTGTGAAAGCACTTTATTTATCGTTAGTTGTAATAATGAATATGTTGTATTCTCACAATTTATATTTTTTAATAAACTATCGGGTATTACGCCCTACCATTTGGCGGCAAAACTATTGGAATGAATCACGGATATTACCCTATGTCATTGTCGGGGAAGCTGTAAAGGACCCTTATAATCCAAATGGGGTTACCAAGCGGTTTAATTTCGATATGAACCCTGCTAAAGAACCCTATGACATCCCAGGGATGAGTTGAAAAGACACCATCTGAAATTGTCGAATGATGCCTGAGAGATAGTTGATTTGATTTCGCACGACCGCTATAGTAATTTATTCAAAGGACTTGGAAATGAGGACCGTAGACGCACAAAGACCGTAGCTGAAAGGGAGGGAATATCGTTATTGACCCTTCAGGGTCTTAACGCCTCTCTTTTTTGTTTATTCCGATATATTAATATTATCGGATAAAAAACGAAGGTTTAAATGAATCAAGAGTATATTAACAAGTAACCTGTTATCAACAGGGAGGGTTCTCACATGAGAAATGATATGTGGACAAAAGGATTGGTCGTAGGTATCATTATGCTGTTTGCTGGAACAAGTGTTGTACCGAATATCACTGGTACTATCAGACATGGAAATAACGAATCATATCAACAGGGGATGAATGAAATAAAAACAATGTATACTTCTGCCGCCTCACTCTATGTTGAAAATGTTGTAACACCATCGGATCCATCGTTCCGACCTGATGATGTGTGTACGAAAAAATTCGTTGCTGACAAATACAGCCAGTCACCTAATGATAGCTCAGTATTCACTATTGACAATACGTCGTTATCACTGCCATTGAACAATGATGTTTTGAGAGCAGGGGACATCATTGAAATAAAGGGGACTGCGAACGGGTCAACGTTTCAGTATTACCTCATAGAATGGGGAATTGGTGAGTATCCAACTGAATGGTTTTCAACCGGGATGCTCTTAGTGAATGATGGGCTGATAGGGATAGTAGATGGTACCTTAGCAACCTGGAATACGAGCTTTGTGAATGATGACGATTTCTTTACGATACGGCTTACCGTTAATTTCACAAGTTATTCAAGTGAAGCATTCACAAGAAATATATACCTCGATCCAAGCCTGAAAGAAGGATGGCCACAGAGAATTAATTATGAGTATAATTCCCAGGGTGGCTATTATTACTGGGCCGGTTATTTAGAAACGGTTGTCGATGATATCAATAACGATGGACATCAAGAGATAATTGTGTATAAAGGTGGTGACCCACCGAAGCTTGATGTGTTCTGTGACAATGGCTCACTTTTATGGTCGTCCCCCGTTGGAGATACAGATGTTTCCGGTGGAAACCTGCATATACCTCTTGTTGGTGATATCAATAATGATGGATTCGATGAAATCGTTGTGTTCCGATTCCTGCTCATTGGGGATTATTCAGAGTTATATGTTTTTGACCACAATGGTGCGATACTCGACGGTTGGCCTATTGTCATCCCAAAGGAATATCATCCAACGTTGTGTATCGCAGATGTAAATAGTGATGGATACAACGAAATTATCTTTAAAGGAAATGACGCTCTTGATCGGAAACTTGTAATAATCGATCATACAGGTACGATACTAGCACAATGGTCATTATCTGTGAAACAGTGGGGTAGTTCCATTGAATCAAGTCCAGCAACAGGGGATTTTGATGACGATCCTGAGTTAGAAATTGTCTGTGCAGACCCTAGTGAAAACGCTGGCTATAATTCGACATCAGGAGAATGGAACAATGAAGGTGTCATCCATGTGTATAACATTGACGGATCTGAAGTAGCTGGCTGGCCGCAGTACACCGATGGGGTTATCTTTACATCCCCTGCAACTGGAGATATTGATAATAACGGAGATTATGAAATTGTCGTTGGTCTGCAGTATGGTGGTTCTGCTCCTGATTATCGCTATGGGGGACTGTATGCGTTTGATAAAAATGGGAATGTATTACCAGGCTGGCCTTATGAAAAAGGATGGAATTTTGCTTCCGCTCCGTCCCTTGCAGATTTCGATGAGGATTCCGACCTGGAGATCGCCACAAGTAGATTAGGGTTCTACACCTATGTCATCCATCACGATGGAACAGCAGCTACCGGATGGCCACAACAAACCACGTGGAATGATTATTATTCAACGATTATCGGAGATATCAATAATGACAACATCCCTGATGTTTTAACCACTGCTGGTGATGGATTTTACCCAAGCACGTATCAGCATGGAGGCGTGTACGCCTGGAATTATAATGGGACACCACTACCTGGATTCCCAAAAGCAACAGAGGTCGATGCCCAAGCGCCAGCAAATATAGCTGATATTGATGGAGATGGCACTGTTGAGATAATCGCAAGCTCGGATTGGGATCATGATTTTGAAACATCTCGGGATAAATATCGAGGAAGCCTCTACGTCTGGGAGGTTGATGCCGCCTATAACCAGTCAACGATGGAATGGCCGACCTTCCATCATGATAACCAACGTACTGGTATGTACCCTTCCACGCCGTCTTTGCTTGATATGGAGATAGGGAACATCACCGGTGGATTATTCAAAGTGAAAGCGACCATTAAGAACATCGGTGCGGTGGCGGCAAACGATATCGATTGGAGTATTACGGTAACCGGTGGGTTTATCCTCTTAGGAAGAGAAACAAACGGGTCCATTGCAGCTCTTAATCCCGGTGATGAACAGGCCATTGCCTCAAAGCCTATTTTTGGTTTTGGAAAAACAATAGTAAAAATCATTGCGACAGCTCCAGGGAACACCGCATCAAAAGAACAAAACGCGACGATACTGCTGTTCTTCATCCTCATGAAATAAAACCGATGATTTAGGCTTTCAACCACCTATCATGATGACCTGAAGGGGTCATCACCCTCTTTTTTTTCTTTGTTCTTGGTTCTGAAACCATGTTGAAAAAACGTAGAAATGGCGGGAAAGCGGGACATGGAAAAAATCAACAGAATGCCAAAAACGGGTCTGTTGACTGAGTTTTCTCCGAGAGAGAATCATGGGCCTGTTGCGATTTGAACGCAAGTCTATGGCTCCCGAAGCGATGGCTTCTCCTGTAGAAAAGAAATATTTAGATGAATTTATTAAATTAAGGGAAATCGAAGGATTAAGCGATACTTGGGTTTATCAGATTAGGAGTTTCATTACTGATTATTTAGATTATAA
>DATMXJ010000216.1:0-3535 GCA_035561675.1 Thermoplasmatota archaeon | reverse complement strand
TGATGTATCAGAGTCACGTCCTCCGTAGATGATCCCATGGACTTCAACACCAAGCGGATCATGGAGGTGGACATCAACGTTGGGGAGGATATCTAAACGAAACGTGAACCTGGCGTTCTTATGAGACGGGGGTATTATTTTTCCGTTGTCATCGACCTTCCCGTCAGACCAGTCCCCGGAAAAATTCACACCATTTTTCGGTCGAACCCCTGGTTTTCCATTCCAGTACACATCATTCTCATTATCGACTAGGATGTTGGAGAAGATCAGCTCCGCTGGATGGGTCAATGCATCCCATTGCAACGGATCGTTTGCATCATTAATCCCTTCGATGATGCCAAAAATCCCTGCCTCGACGTTCACCGCCCGAACTTTTCCATCAATGACACGCAGATACGCTATGTCATCACCGATGATGGTTTCTCCCTTCATCATCGCTGTCGAGGTTTTCCCACACATGGATGGGAACGCCCCTGTAAAATAACTGATTCGTCCCCTGGGTCCAGTCACGCCCATGAGGAGCATATGCTCCACAAGCCAACCTTCCTGGGCGCAACGATGTATCGCCAGACGCATCGCCAGCTTCTTCAGACCAAGGCTGTTCCCACCATACTGGGTATTCATGCTATAGATGACCTCATCTGAAAGATCGATGTACACCCGTCTTTTCTCCCGATTCTTACTCACCAGCAAACCAAGACCAGCCTCTTCGAGCGCTCCTTGAGAATGCACGAATTTGAAAAAACGTGCGTTGTTCCCCTGTCTGAGGAACTCTTGATACCCTTGTCTGTACAGAAGATCCTCACTGTGAGCGACATACGCAGAGTCGGTCAACTGGATGCAAGGGATCGAGAATGGTGAATGGATGGGTCCGAGACAATAGAATTTGATGAAGAGCTCATGGCCAACCATGATGTTTGCCATGATCTGATGTAATTCATTCAGACCTTCGTCCCGGTCCATGGTGTTAAGCTCAGGCCCCAGGCTTATCCCCGAGGGTAAAAGAAATTTGGTATGAGCCTTGTCTCTCGCCTGGTCATGATATCCATCGAAATGAACCGTATGACCGTCCATGGCAAGTTTTTTTTCTTCATGATTGCGTAATGCTGCTCCTCTAGTGTACTGCAGATCCTCCAAAGAATCGGTGCCGACAAAGATACGTTCTGGGTTACACAACTGTAGAGAACTGGCAATGAACCTATTTATCGACGGGTTGTGAAGGTTCATAATTTTCTGATAATCCTTCAGGGATAAACGGTCTTTCAGAGCAGCAAGCGTGTCTTGTGTCACACACATTCCCCCATTTTTTCTCTTCCAAAAACACCTCGTATTGATATCGTCTCTCGATATTTAAAACAGGAGGAAAAGAAGAAAAACGCTTTGTTTATTCAGCAGCGGTACCAGTCTTTTTTTTCCCATGGGAAAGATACGATGATTTGTCTTTTCGGTACACCCTCCATTCGAAGGTGTAATACAATATATTGAGTGCTGCGACACTGATGATCAGCAGGATGTATTTGTCCATATGAATGGAGAATTCATACTCGTTCCAAAACGTTGTCATCACCAGACCACCACCGAGCAACCCGAACATCCAGATCATCGTCATGATGGTAAAACCGATGTTAAGGACGAATCGTTTCGTCTCCCCTTTTTTATAATAAGAACCAAGCTGGGCGAGAAGAACAACGATGAGTGCTGTCGGGATCACCCAGTAGATGCGCATATACACCCGGTCTGAGGGCAGCTCCGGGTATTCATGGAGGATCAGAAAAAGGGAAACGAGAGGAATGAGGAAGTACAAACAGAAAGCCAGCAAGGCCTTTGGTGAGACGTAATGTTTCTTATGCGACATACTCTATCCCGACCTCCTGGATGCGAAATATTGGGGTATTTCCTTCAAAACCGACAAGAAATGAAACTGTGAATTCAAAAGCCCCCTTGATAATAAGGAGCGGAGCAATGATCTGACAGCTGATGTTTTTCAGTGTCTCAGAATATGATGTGATCGTCAGGTTAAAAACGAAACCATTCCCCGATGAATAATAAAACTCAGGGAGGGAAAACAAAGAAAAAATATCTGATATTGTGGTGATTGATTTGTTCTGTGTGATGTTGAAGAGTGTACAAAGACCCTGTATCCCTGCCTGGAGCGTCCTATTATCAGAGAGATTCAGGGGAGGCTGAGACCAGGGGATATCGATTGCTTCATTGGCGGTGAACTCCACCAGCCCGAACATGTACAGCGCGTCGATATCGAGCAGCAACTGCAATGTCGTGTTTTTGTAAATGAGGCTGAACCAATCAAAAAATGAGATAGTGTCAAGATCAATCGGTATCAGTACATCAAAGGTGGTGTTCGTGCCTCGTAGCACGACCATATCTTGCTTTTCATAGGAGAACAGCGGTGTCCGATCCTTTTTTACTAACTGCGCTGAGATGTCGATGTCTCGGATATCGTAAACGCCTTGGTTCTTTACAGAAAAAGAGGTTCGGAACAGGATCTCCTTTTGTAAAGGGTCTATGGACCATTGGATTTCGTCCTCTGATGGAAGTGTCACTGAGATGCCTTTTGTCGCAATGGTAAAAAGATTACCGATGGTAAGTGACGCAACCAGACCAGCCATGATAAGGGCAACGACTCTCAAATAGGTGAGTTGTTGCCGGTTCATTACTCCTCGCCCTCCCCGGTGGTTGGAATACTGTGGTCAAAGGTCCCTTTCAGATTCTGCATTGTCATGAGATCCTCAAGGGTGTCGATACTGCTTCTTTTCCTGTGTTTTTGCAGGAAGAATAAATTTGATAGTACGATGAGAAATACCCAGGAGGCAGCTTTGTTCTTGCTGTGGAAAAAAGTAGAATTCGCGTGACTCAATGTGTTTACCAAGTACACTACCTCCCCGATAATTCTATGATACTATTTGTCAATGCTTCTATTAAGATATGTCGAGGAATCTTTACAAAACGATAAAACGACATCGATAAAAAAAAATCATGATGGTTTTGAAAAATCAGATTTGGAAAGGAACATTAAAAATCCTTATATATAATTCATTGGTTCTTCCATTTCAAAACGGGGGAGACTATGAGTGGTTTATTTGGTGTCGTCAGCAACAACAACTGTATTTCAAGTCTGTATTATGGAACCGATTACCATACTCATTTGGGGACCGAGTATGGTGGTATTGCGTTTATCGAAAAAAACGGGATTCCTGTCAAGAAGATCCATGACATAAAAAATTCACAGTTCAAGTCGAAGTTCTACGAAGGTTCTGACAAAATTAAAAGCCATCTAGGGATAGGGGTGATCTCAGATAAGGATCCTCAACCGCTGACGTTCGAGAATAAATTTGGGGCTTTTGCGATATGCAGCGCGGGTCTTGTCGCCAACAAGGACGCCCTTGCCACTGAGCTTATTGAAAAAGGCGTTTCTTTCAGTGAAATCGATCATGGCGAGATCAACACAACCGAACTTGTTGCTCATTTAATTAACCAGGGAAACAGCATCCTTTATGGGATTGAACGGATGTACGAC
>DATMXJ010000215.1:0-10653 GCA_035561675.1 Thermoplasmatota archaeon | reverse complement strand
CGCAAATATCGACCCGATGGAGGTAAAAACTATGTTTTTTACGTTTGTCTTTGTCCAAAGCCTTGGCGGTGGGCTCCTTGGGGGGTACATGATGGACGGGCGCCTCTCCGCTGGGATACGCCAAGCATTCATCCTGGTCCTCATCTCATTTCTCACCTTTAAAATCCTCTTCTAAATTGGCAAACCAGCATAATAGCACGATATCATTAAATATAGAGCGATAACAGAGATGTACCTGTGGTTTGGAGAGATGAAGAACGTGTCGTTCTCTAATAATTCCTATGCAGCATCAGAAGTCATTGGTGCGATTATGCTTGTTCTGATCGCAATAGCGGCCTTTGGTGTTATTTATTATCAGTTTTTGCCGGTACCGCTCCCGTCACCTGATCCCCATGTGAAGCTTGCTGGGTATGTCACTGATGATGGGCGAGTTGTCCTTCAGCATGTTGGTGGTGAGGAACTTACTACCTACACCATTCGCGTGGAGCAGTCAGATGGACCACGTACCTATCGTTATGATAATGATCCCTGGGTGATGGGGCAATCCTATTACCTCCCGATCAATGATACTCTTTTTAGCCAAGAAAAACAGGTGAAAGTCAGCGTCTTCACCATGCTTTCAGATGGAAGCACAAAAATGATTTTCGATGGTATCATCACCCCCCGAGATAATCCTCCTGGTCCTGGGACGTCTCCTGTATTGGATCCTATGTTGGTCACGACATTGCGAACGAGAACCATCGATGAAGATCTCATCTGTTATGATTATACCATTGAGCCGAACATTGATCCAGTTACCTTCATTTATCATTGGATGGTTGCATCAACCGGTCCGTATTCTTCTCTCACACGTGTTCACCTACCGTTTGACAGCCAGAATCCCTTCCAAACCAAAGATTACTCAGGGAATAACTATAACGGAACCATTAACGGATCCACCTGGACTGATCAAGGAAAACTTGGTGGGGCATACCAGTTTAATGGTGATGATTTCATTTCTATTCCATATTGTTTTGAAGATAATTACATTGACAACGTCACTGTCGAAGCATGGGTAAAGACAAGTCAAAACTCAGGGACCATTCTGTCATACAACCGGAATAAATACTGGGAGCTTGCAGTGACAGATGGATTCGTGAAATGGAGTACAAACTCAAGTGATGGTGCAATCGATCTTACCGGAGCGGTACCAGTAAATGATAACACTTGGCATCTCATCGCAGCTAGCTATGATGCTTCATTAGGTGATTCTGCTATCTATGTTGATGGGCGGCTTGATACGTATCAGCATACCCATGCTGCAGGGAAACTCCTTGGCTCTGGCGAAACCCCAGTCGGTGCGGTTGGGAAAGGAACCGGTATTAATGGCAGACAAACCATTTTCTCAACCGGTTTCGAAGCACAAGATGAAAAGAACGAATGGATCGAAAACAATGCGACCTTGGGACAACAGCAGACTTGGATGAACCTCCGATATGACACGTTTGAAACAGGATGGGGGAATTATGTTCCAGGAAGCAATGGAAGCTCAGCTGATAGTTACCGATCCAGTGCCTACAAACACGAGGGAGCCGCCTCCGCATGTATACGAGATAACAGCGGCACTTCTTCAGCGATCACCCTGAACCCGATTGATATCGACACCCCAGCGTACAAATCCATAAAAGTAGATTTTTGGTGGATGTGGCGGGGGAACGGCTGGGCAAGCGGGGAAGACTGGTGGCTTCTATATTATAATGGGACGGCTTGGGTTTCAATTCTTGATACGAATTATCCAAGTATCTATACAAAAGGTGTCTGGTACCATGCCATCATCTACATCAATGAGAGCAACAACCGATTCCCAACCAACATGCGACTTCGCTTCCAATGTGATGCAAGCTACGATGATGATCTCGTCTATATCGATCAAATCTATATCAATGCAACAAGCTACGCAAGAATAGAATGTGATTTTGGTCTGCTCCCCTCTACGGCATTAACCCCACATAACGGATTGTACTCTATTGGCGGGTCCGGAGATTTTGACCCAGAATACGCTGCGTTTAACAGAACAGGGATCGACGTCTCAGGGTACTCAAACATAGAGATTTCCTTATGGTATAGCTACAAAAACACGGATAATAATGATTTCATCGGACTATATTATCGCAATGGGAACCAATGGAAACCTATTTTTGAGATAACAAATCCATTGATGCCTGGTGGGCAGAGGTCCTGGGCACAGGTAATATTTTCACTGCCTCCATCGATAAATATCCTTCAGTTGCAGTTCAAATGGCGTACATCAGCGGCAAACAAATACATGGCGATCGACGACCTGGAGATCACTGGGATCAGACTCGCTGGTGAAATGAATTTCACAGGTATTATTGATGAAGTGAAGATCTATCCCCGAGTACTGACAACAGAACAACTCTATCAGAATTACCTGTGCACAAAAGATGGGACTACTGCTTGTAGTGTGATTGTCTCAGAAGAAACACATCTTGATGAATCCTGGAAATGTCTGGTGATTCCAAATGATGGGATGTATGATGATGTCGTCGCAGAATCAAACATAATATTTATCATAAACTATAGTGGAGGCGGATAGGAAATGAACAAAAAAATTCCTACAGTAGGGATAATCTTTTTACAGGTGATTCTTGCATTCGTAGCGATTACCCCAAACTCAGTACAAGCTGGATCGTATGATGGACATGATCTTGCGATAGCCATGCTAGCTGATCCCTCAACGTTAATCAGTTCCCAGTATTGGGATCGAGATACCGCAGGGCATCGACAATCCATGGTTCTCTCCTCGCGGGGAAACCTTATTCCGACAGATGGATCATCGTTTGCTGTCATCAGCACGGGTCGAGCAGATCTCGTGTATGCTACCTCGAACGGGTTATGCCCCGGCAGCGAACGTGGAAACTGGTTCCAAGGAGGACAATATGGAACCCCACGAGACGAAGCGAACCTCCAAATGCAGTTGGAAGTCCCCCCCTACATGCATTATCTCTATTATGATATTCAATTCTTCACGGTTGAATACCCTGATTACGTTGGTACACAATATAATGACCAGCTTACCATCACTGTCAACTCACCTTCAAAGGGCGTGTCCTCATACATCATTAACGTCAATGGAGGAGATTTCGTTCTAAACGCCCGTGATACAGCTCTCCTGGGGACCGGCTATAATTTGTTTGCTCAGGATAATGCCCCCTCAGGGGTTGACTGGCTGCAATCAACACCAAATTCCAATGGTGCAGATGCAGGAGCATCCGCTCTTATCGGGCGTGAACACCCAGTATCCCCTGGTGAAATCATCACTCTCATTATCGATCTAAAAGATGAAGGAGACAATCAATTTGACAGTATGGCGTTCTTCGATAATCTCAGGTTCTCTGGTTATGCAAGAACTCAAATCATGGCACGAAAAACAGTGATAGATCTCAATGGAAATCTTGTCGAATGTGAAGATATCCTTGAGTATTCGATCACCATTAGTAATATCGGTACCGCGAATCAAAACAACAACCCTGGTCCTGAATTCGAAGATGTCATTCCTGCAAACACCCAGTATGTTCCTGGATCTGCAACTGCCGGATCAGGTACCATTTCCTACGACGATGGAACGAAAAAAATTCTCTGGGACGGTAGTATTCCTGCGCAAAGCAGTGTCGCATTAAGTTACATGGTCACCATCAATGCTGGATTAGTAAATAACACGAAAATCTCAAACCAAGGGATTGTACATTGGGATGAGAACGAGGATGGCATTAATGATAAAAACGAACTCACGGATGATCCTACAGTAGACGATGGTATTGACCAGGACGGAGATGGGTTAACTGGTGATGATGATCCAACAATTGTAAACATCTGGTCATTCGAGGCACCGACCATTCTTACAGAGGATTTCGCTGGCGTAGAAGACATCGTCGGTGGGAAAGCACAAAACTCGTACCATGGTCAACTCTGGTTTGATACCAGTGCACAATCAGCTGAATCGAATTTCGAAGTGTCACCCAGTTATCATTATATGACCGCAAGATCATTTAAAACCAAACTGCGATCGGTAAACGATATCCAGTATTGGAACTATAGTTTCTCATCATTCAACAGACAGATCAATACCTGGGACGTATGGTTCACCTGTGGGAACAGCAGCGAACCAGCAGATCTTTATTTAAATTTCACAACAACAGGTGGGGATGATATCACAAAGATAAAATTAGAATACATCTTTGTCGCAAATATCCCGCTATCTTGTAATTATCAAGTAAAAATGAGTGTAAAAACACCAACTGGGTGGGTTCAGTTGCACTCCGATTATGAAAATGGGTATTTGTACAACGGATGGTATAAGTTACGTATTGAGAAAAACGGAAACACTGCTATGAATTATTCGCTCATGAGGAATGGAGTAGGAGTCACAGATCTCATTTCCTGTCAGGGTCTTGGTTCACCGTTCAGCAGCCTTGCACAAGTTAAATGGTGTTCTACACTAAACCCGGTAGTCAGCCCGATTGTTTTCTGGGATGAACATACCGTGAGTCTCATTTCGATTTCATAAAGAGGTGAAAAAAATATGGCGCGAGAATTTACACGAAATATGTTTGTTATGCTGGTCTCGATCATGGCTGGTGTTATCATCATCACGTATTTCATCGGTGATATCTTAAGTCAATCACGAATAGATACCATGAACCTGCAACATGTGACGGAGATCGGTGACATTAATAGCAGAAATGAGAATTTTACCAATTACTATCTACAAGGTGCTGTAAAAATGGATTCAGCACGTGAAGTACGGGAGGTCGCTAATTATTATTTTGATTTTGCGTTGTTCTGGTTTAATTCTGCGTTAGCTAATCAAAGTTCGAATCTTACGACCTTCTGTATTGATAATTGTACAAACGCCATGGAAAGATTCCTCGCAGCTCATGAGAACTTCGGGAAATCTACACCGTATTTTATAAACGCACGGAATTACACAAATAACTCTCGATATCTTGAGGTCTTGGGGTATTACATTGGTTTTGCTGGTGCAGGTCAAAACATCACGATGCTACGGTACAATGCAAGCTATTATCTCAGATGCGCAGCGGAAAACCTTTCCTTCGGCAACATGGGGCTTGTCGAATCGCTCATGGAGAACTTCACGTTGATCGAACAAGCGTACCAAGAGGCGGTACAGAAATATCAGCAGTATCGTTACCAGATTGATGGGTATATCTTCTTTAGCACCATCAGGGAGATTCCCGATATCCAATAATCTTAATTTTTTTTGGCCTCATGAAGTATTTTCTTCCTTTTTTTCTTGCTTTAGCAGTTCCAAAAAATTAAAGAAAGAGAAATGATTACCCCCAGCTACAAACAAACGAGATACCCTGCCCCGGTAGTGTAGTGGCCTATCATGAAGCCCTGTCGAGGCTTCGACTTGGGTTCGAATCCCAGCCGGGGCGCTTATCCTTTTTTTATATCATAAGAGGAGGATCAGCATCTTCGGAATAATCGTGTATTCCTCTAGCAAGGTGTTTGTCTCATCGTACGCGTATGCCTTTATTTTGTAGATTCCAAAAGGAACCAGCAGGTTCGCGGAGCAGCCATCGGAAAGGTCCGTGTCTTCGAAGGTATACTCCTTTTTGAGGAATGTTTGGGTTGCGACGAATTTGACAGACGCTGCTTCACTGGTGACTCCCGGGAGAATGACATAGAGTGTATCATTGGACACGGCGATAGATAACCCAAGGGTGACCAGGAATTGTCTTGGTCCTATTTTTGGGTTGTTGAACCAGTAGATGTATCCTGTGTCATAGATCCCATAATCAGGGCAGAGGACGGTTTTTCGTTCCTCAATGCTGTTTCCCGCCTTGTCCCATACCTCGACATGGATGTCATAGGTTTCACCACGATCCGCGATGAAGTTCAATTCAAACCAGATGTGTGATTCCCCGTTGAAGACCACATCGTACACGACCTCCTCATTGAGTTTTATGATCACCCGGTCAATTCCGGAGCCAGAGGTATATTCGGTCGCAGAGCCATTAATGGTGACGAGGCCTTCTGGGATAAGAGCGGGTGGTCTGCTCAAGGATACCATTGGTTCGGTGGTGTCAATCTTGATTCCCTCGACTTGATGATGCGGGAGCTCCTCATTGATCGAGTCATTAGACCAGTATTCGATATAGTTATTGGGTCGTTCCGTTGAAATCATCGGTGGGTTGTCTGGGTCGTAGACCTCCACCCCAAACCCGTTGATATCATAATACGTGGTGATGTTCTCCGGGTCGCTATCCACATCAGAGACCATAAACGTCGCCATGACCGCTGACACGTACCAGCCGTTATTGCCATCTGGTTCATCTGGACTGAGGGTGATGTCGGTCGTCGGAGCATAGATGTCTTTTCCAACGAACGCAGAGATATTCCATTTGTCGAGAACCGGGCTCGTTTGTGCTGATGAACGCGTTAATGTCCCCCGTAACCGGATCACTGACGTGTTCACATCTGAGAGGTTCTGACCATCCTGGACGTCGGCTTTGAGGACCAACGTTGCATTCTGATCCATGATGTCAAACACAATCGAACAGGATGGCGGAAGGGTGTCGATGGAGAAGAACTGTCGCCATTCGCGGAACATCTCTGGTTGGATAGCGATAGACATCAGTTGTGCCTCAGTGATGAGCTCTTTTTCAGATTCGACAGTACTTGAAACATTCATGGAACCAACAGACTGGACGGAACGCCAGACATACTGAAAAACATCAGCGTATTGACTCACGACATCCCGTTCGTCTTCCCAGGTCGCAAACACCCGTCCTGCCCCTACCGCAAGATCATTCCAATCAACATTCTGCGAGGAGCCATCAGAAAGCTCCTGTCTTCCTGTCATTACCGTTCCGTTTCCAGCTATCAACCGCCCATAGATATCCTGGTTCCCCAGGGTCGTTCCATCATAGGCGATGAAAAACATCGTGTCAAAATATGGTACCGAGACGCTTCGAATGAAACTCGTCCCTGGTTCGATGATGTAATTGTTTTTAATGACCACACCAGTCTTGTCATAGATTTTTCCCCAGATGTTCCCATTATAGCTTTCGCGGCTCGTCGGGTCGACACTCACATCCCCATCGTTCCAGGTGACACAATAACGCTCCGATTTGGAATTATACGAAACGGCAGGGAACATATAATCCACAGTCCCGCTGCCTATTGCAATCGTGATTCGTGAGCCGAGACGGTTCCCGTTTGAGTCATACCGGTATGCATAGAGATTGAAGGGACCAAGAGAAGCATCAATGCCATCTTCGAATACAATAAAAAAATGTCCTTCGTTATCAGAACATATCCACGGGTCTCCCTGATAATTGATTTCATAGGCTATCGGAAAATCTGTTCCGACTGGATATCCAAGAGAATTATACAATCTTCCCCGGATATCATAATCATCGTACCCATTCCGTGCATCCGCCCAGATAACTAAGTATCGGTTGCTTTGGCTATCATAGGCGACCTGGGGATCATATTGACCGTTGGTGGCAGTACAAATTGAAAAACGCATTTGGACTGTTCCGTTTGGGTACAATAAAGCTCCTTTAATATCTGCATCATAGCGATAGATTGGTTGATTCGCAGGGTTCTCCTCCCAGACGACAAAATACTTCCCCGCACCAAACGCGTTGCAGGGGTTTTCAGCATGATAAGATGGATCCCCTGGAATCGACACGTCGATGTCTGTGTTGTTATCAGGGATAGGATTTTCACCATCTTTGTCATAGGTCCTCCCATGAATCACACAGGGGACCGTCCGTTCATAATTCGGTAGAGGGAGGTCGATATCCTCAGGCCCGAGTCGTTCCTCCCAAGTAACAAGGAATCTATCGACACCATAGATGACATCCGGATCCCAGGCACCCTCGTTCGCTGCTTTGAAAGAAACCATGGTATCTGGATGTGTTCTATCCTGCCAGGAAAATATCGATGAAAAACTACTTTGATCGTTCACGGTTGGATTCCCATAGAACATATAGATCGTGGTTTGTCCCGGGGGCAGGTTTGGAATCTTGATAAAGACCTTACAGGTGACTCCATTGACGATATTGCATTGATAATACGACAGCTGAGTTCCAATCATATCAGTGAAGCGAAGATCATCAAAATCATTTTGCATATCTGTGTCGTACAGCACGGTGACGTTGACATCGTAGTCCTGGAATGTTTCTTGTCCGCTGTTATACACAGTAATTGGTTTCATGCGTGTGAAGGTTGGATCTATCCATGCAGGATAGGTGTTTTGCATCGAGATCGTCCCTATAGTTGTATTGATAACAATATTGGTAGAGAGCGTCTGATCGATCTTACTTCCATTGAAAAACTCGTCCTGCCAGACTTCGATGGATCCGCTCCGGACACCTCCATTGGGTTCAAAAGTATTTTGTATATCCATAGGTTGCAGCATACCCTGTCCCAATGTGGTAAGGAGCAGGAGATGCATCGTTAGGATACAGAGGCCTATCTTGGTTTTTTTCTCCCCCATATAGATTACCTAACCCCATGGTACGGTGTACCATTGCCCGTTCCAGAGTACTTCCAATGTCCAGTCCCCTGGTATTGGTTCATCACCAAGTATCCAGATGCGGGCGAGAGAGCCGTTGACTGAATACCATTGGATGGTTCTGGTGATCTCAATGAAATGTTCCCCCAGTAACCGGAATCCATACTGGTAACTCCCGGTGTGTTGCGGATCATATCCGACCTCAAGGCTGAATTGGTCACCTAATGGTTGTCCGAAGGTATACACGGTGAAATGTCCTGTATCTCCAAGCTCCCAGGAAAGTTGGAGTCGGCGTGTTGCGTTTATACAGACATTCCCCTGGATTTTGAATGTCGGAGTTGCGGTATTCACGAAGGTTACTGCGACTGCTTTATTGAATTGCAGTTCGATGGAACCTGATTGTCCAACATCGATGTCTGCACTGATGGTAAATACTTCTCCTGCCAGGTTCACCCCGATATCGACGTCGGTGAGTCGGAGAAGTCTACCGGACCATTCGAAGTTCGAAATTTGCCCGTTTAGATAATCCCATGACATGATATATTGATCATCGGTTTGGATGCCAAAACCAAGATGGAATAACTCGGTACCCTCGTCAACCACTGCAATCGTGTTATGGAACAACTGCCCTCCTGAGGTGATCAGACCAAGTTCGACATGGCTATTGGTCTGTGTCGGCAGCTGCCAGAATAGTTCAAGGTAGTTGTTTCTAAATTCCAGGGTATCATCCAGGATCCATCCGTCATGGCCGATTGAGAACGAAAGTGTCGGACTTCCACTCCCGCTATCCCTCGAAAGGATCACCTGTCCGGTCCGTTGCTGTCTGTCAACATCCCAGGAAATCTCTAAATAGCTGTTCCGAAGCTCAAGTGCCTTGGTAAATGTCCAATTGTGATATTCGATGATCGTAGAGAAAGTCATGACGCTTTCAGAGTCCCGGGTAATATTGAAAAACCCGCTGTTATTGATGAGATCGATTTTCCATTTCATCTGCACAAAATTATTTTTCAACTCGAACGATTTTGTCACCGTCAGGTCTTTATGCTGCAGGGAAATGTTCAATATTCTGACATCATCAAGTCCTCGTAGTAGGGTGATGTTCCCGGTTCCATCCAGCAGATTTATCCCACTTTCAAATCTCAGTTTTCTTGGGAAATTTTCCAAAGAGATAAAGGGATGGTCGTTTCCAAAGAACGATAACGAAAGACGTCTGACATCCTGCGACATGTCCAGCTCAGCAAAACTTGATACAGCAAGATCCCCAAGTGTCCCAAGGGAAAGACCCCATGAGGCAGAGATCCGCTGAGGCAAACCTCCCACATTAAAAGTGACAAGATTCCCGTTTTGTATCGAATCTATCGAATATGAAATGTTGTACGACCGATCGCTTTCATAAAGAAACTCCCGTGATCCGAGAATCGTTAAATCAAAAGTCATATAGCTTGGTAAGGGATCAAGCATGATACTTTGAATGATGTCATCAAGGATTCCGCCTTCTGCACGCAGCGATATCTTTGTCTGAACCCCCGCGCTTCTCCCAAACTCATAGCTGATTTTTGCTTCGCGGGGGATCGAGGTGATTGTCAGTTCGGTTGCTGGTTCAAATGCGATGGAATAGGTACGTTGGAAGAGTTCATTTCCGGTGTCATCAACGGTGAGGTAACTTGTGAAAAAGGTGAGTTTCGATCCGCTTTCAATGTTTTCTGGTTTTATAGATAGTCGGAAGACACGAGGGTCACTAATGTTTTCTCTGCCGATATACACGGTTGTGTTGATGTGGTTTGTTCCACCTTGTCCAGTGTGGGATTGATATCCCACCTTAGTCGCGAAATAAGGATTATTGTCCTCTGAGGGTTGGCCTCCTTCAAGCATGACGAAGGGGAACCGTATTTCGACTGAGACTTCGTATTCTTTTGAGGTATCGCATGTTGTGATGATATTGCATTTCGTTTCGACGACTTTCTCGGTGTTGTTCATGATTTTCGTGCGGATAAACCGTAAATCGACGTTTGTATCATCTTTATTTTGCATAGAAATGCTAAACTGTTTCGATTCACCCGTGTTTAACATTGAGGCAAAATCGGTCATACCAAGCTGTAACG
>DATMXJ010000214.1:0-4302 GCA_035561675.1 Thermoplasmatota archaeon | reverse complement strand
ATATAGGAGACTGCTTTTTCACCGATCAGTTCTCCTTCCAGATAATTCGTCCCCTGGTCATCGTAGGGGTCTCCTCCGACGACCACCATTTTCTTAAACCACGAGGGGTCCGCTGATGTTTTTTCATAGTTGATAATCTTTTTTACAATGCTGTGTACTTCAGCGGTATTCCGGCAGGGGAGTCTTCCTAGATAGACGTCCGGATAAAAATCAATTACATCAAGAGGGTAGTCCGGAGACTCACGTGTAGCGGAATGTGACCATCCGCCATACACCCCATCGCCAAAAGAATCCCATGAACAAAACTTCCCTTGGCCATCATAAATATCAGCATAATACAGATCGCTGATAAACCCTGGGTCGTGGATGACATCATCGTCCCAAAGATTCGTATATCGTACGGGAAGATGCCAATCGCGAATTCCCGTGTTTATATCATCCCGTGGTTTGCCAGCAAGATGTGATTTTAGACCACCGACCAGCAACACGTAGGTCGTTCCCCAGGTCTCTACGGCATCCTTGATGAAATACTTGATTTGTTCTGGCCGGTCATTTCCAGGATAGGATCGGTAAATCTCTGCTAAGGTGATTAGCCGGGTGTGAACACCAACCATTTTCTTATGTTCCACTAGTGGGAGTAGCGGCAGAGCAAATTGTAAAGGACAGATAATGACAAGATCGTTTTTCGCGTGACTCGGAAACGGGGATGATGCTGGTGGTTCATAGGTAATAGTGATATCGCAGGAGTCAAGGTACAGTAACGTATCGGCTGCTTGGTTGTATCGAACTGGGAATACCCGCACTGTCAAAAATGTCACATGTTCGCTGTTTTGATTCAATCCGCCACCTGTAAAATAGGCGGTCCATTCGAAAGGGTACAAATCGGTGGTTCCGTACTCTTCTGTCATTGTTTGAACCGAAGGTTTCCGAAAGGTTCCTTGGGTAAAAGGATGCGGAGCTAAGGTGATTTTCTCATCTAACTGTAGCGTGTGTACGTCTTCAAAATGGATTGCCACATCTTTAATTACTGATCCAAACGGAAGTTGGAGTGTTGTGGTGTACATTGGAAGAACAGGTTTTCCTGGTTGGTACATACATGCTGGCGCTCCGTCCATAAGCACGGTAAAGCTTGATTCATTCGCAATGAGGGAGGGTTCATGGAATGAAAGGGACAAGGTAGACGTCTGCGTGTGTTCTTCATTTGATAGGCCAGTGACGAGAACGCTGCTCGAGAACAGGATTCCTATGATTAAAAACACACTTATCTTCATGACTCCTTTTCCTCAGGAAAATGTCATGGGGTCTCTCCATATATAATTTCCTATTGATGGTTATGACACGGCGAGGGTAACACGATTTGGTTGATTTGTTAAGGAAGCGAATACGACCTGGATATAGAATAACTCAGTTTTGGGTATCTAAGGCTGATATCCCAACTGATAAGGAGAAGGAGGAGGAATGGGGAAAATGAACACTTAAAATACTTCAGTTTTGTCTTTCGCGAGACAAACGTTTTCCCACAATCCAATCCAGAGTCGGTCAAAATTTTTATCGTCTTACCCCCGTTGGTGCCACAATTTCATAAATTCCCCATGATGTTGGAAGGGATTCCTTGAATAATAAAGGTTATGTAGGGAAATTTGGTCAAATGCCTAAAATTTGCTATTAAAAAACCATTTCGTTCAAATTTTAACAGCGAACATTAAAATAAATTGGTGTGAGTTATGCGAGCTGGTAATGGATCAGCACACCAGAACCGACTTGTTTCATCTCAATCATCTTCAAAGCTATTTCCTCCCCCGGGCTGACCCCTTCACCATCAGCCACTGTCGGTGTGTCCTTGCCCCCGATAATACAGGATCCGATGAAGATATAGAGGTCATCTACCACTTTGTTTTTAAGGAACTTCCAGATGACCGTACCGCCTCCCTCCACGAGAAGCTTCCGAACACCCTTTTGATAGAGAAGATCCAACGCACAGTTCACATCGATGACTCCATCTCTATCGGTCGTACATTCCGCAACCTCGATATGAGCTCCTTCATATGTTTTCTTCTGTCCTTTTGCCGTAATAATCAAGGTTTTTGACACCGTATTTAATGCAAGCGCATCAGGTGGGGTCCTTCCTTTGCTATCAAGGATTACCCGTAACGGCTGTTTCGGATGTTGAACATACGTTTCTTTCACGGTGAGTTTCGGGTCATCTGCAAGAATCGTACCAATCCCAACCAGCACCGCATCAGATTCATTGCGCAGTCGATACATCCGCAGGATATCTTCGTCAGAAGAGATCCTCATTTGTTTTCGTGTCGGTGAGGCGGTTTTTCCATCCGCCGACATCGCACAATTGATGGTGACACGGGGTCGTTTCATTTCATCTCACGGTGGATACAGTGGGCAATCTTTTTTCTTCTCAGGGCAGAACCCCTTTGTTTTACACGTGGGGCCAGAATTTTGAAAAATCGTCGGAGCGACTTTCTTTACCTCTTGAAGCATCTTATTTGCAAGCAGGCGGATTTCCCATTGCGCATGAAGACAACAACGCAGCTCAAAGAAATTATGCAGCGACCGTGCGTTCATCGTCACCATGATATTCGTACAGGTCGCGTTCGGAAGGACGTACCTGGCGTCTTCCGCTGGAATGTCCAGCTCAAGTAATTTGTTATAATGCTCCCAGATAACCTGCATGGTTTTTTCATAAGCATTCTTTGTTTTCTTGTTCTTGGATATCAACGGCGGGATCACATAGTTTGGCTCACCGAGGTTGACATAGCGCTGGCTTTGCTGAGAGTAACTCGCGATACGATGCCGCACGAGCTGATGGGTCAGCGACCTGCTCACATCGCTGATCGCAAACGTAAACGAGGCATGTTCGATGACGCTGGTATGCCCAAGTTTCAACACCTGTTCTAAAATCGCTGTCTGTTTTTTTATCGGTAGGTCCTGAAGATCCTCTGGTTTTGTTTTGCTGTGGGTCAAGGTGGCAGCCATCGCTGGTAGCTTTTCCGGATCTGAGGTATACCCAATCAGTTTCACGTGCATACAGGTTTCCCATATCCCCTATCTCATGAACTGTATAAGTGTTTTGATGTTACTATTTTTTTCTTGTCAGCACATTTTTTTTCTTTTCATGGACCGTAAGTTTTTAACAACAGTCAATGTTACCATATGGACGATAACAGAATTGGTGTGGGGGTACCCGATGAGGGCATTTGTGATTACGACCATTGTATGTTTTCTTATCTATCTCCTGTTGACAACCGGCAGCGGTTCAGATTTCCTCGGACTGTGGAGTTTTATAGAACTGGTCTTTGGGATTCTGCTTTCCTTGATAGTCGGGTTCATCGCCAGAACTGTTTTTGTAAAAAACAATTATCGCCTGCTCAATCCAGTCCGCTGGGTTCTTTTCGTCGCGTATCTCATCGGACCGTTTTTCTTCTCCCTGGCAAAAGCAAACCTTGATGTCGCATACCGGGTCATCACCGGGAAGATCAACCCTGGTATCGTGAGAATCTCCCCGGGTCTTACGACCGACCTTGGTATCACCATGCTTGCGAACTCCATCACGCTCACCCCGGGGACCTTAAGTGTCGATATCGATGAGGACACCAACGACCTGTACATTCATTGGATTAATGTTGATAAAAAAGCACTTGAGAAAAAACCGGTTGATTGCTCTTATATCTGCGGAAGTTTTCCACAATGGATCAGGAGGATTGTTGAATGATCGATCTGAACACGACGTTTTTACTCGTGGTCATCGCCCTCATCCTCTGCATCATCCTTGCGCTGATCCGGGTGTTCCGCGGACCGACCACACCTGACCGTGCAGTCGGGGTCGATACCATCAACACGATGGTGATTGTCAGTATGGTCGCGTATGGTGCCGCTTTTCAGGAGGTCATCTACATTGATGTGGCTATTGTCTATGCGCTCCTGTCTTTCATATCGACCTTGTTTATCGCGAAGTATCTTGAGGGGGGCGAGTTCTGATGATTCTTGACATCCTTATCTTCGTGTTCATCGGGATCGGTGTGTTCTTCAATCTGCTTGCAGGCATTGGGCTGCTTCGGTTCCCTGATGTGTATACGCGGTTGCACGCGGGAACGAAATGTACGACGTTTGGCTCCATCTTCCTTATTGGTTCGGTCGTGCTCATCGGTTTGAACATGTGGTGGGAGAAGGATACCAATGGTTCGGTGCTGGCGATTCATTCAGCGGTCGCATTGATAGCGATTCTTCTGACAAATCCGGTTGGAGCGCATGCGATTGCGCGTGCTGCCCACCGCAGTGGTGTGCAAC
>DATMXJ010000213.1:0-4653 GCA_035561675.1 Thermoplasmatota archaeon | reverse complement strand
TCCTATATGTCCGGGTTTGAAGCAACGAAATTGTTTTCATCAAACAAGGATACAAATCCTGAAAACACCCCGCTTTCACAAAATATCATCAGAGAAATCAATGAAGGATGCGGGTTTTTATTCCTTGATGGACATGGAGGGCCATCCTGGTGGAACACCAACTGGCCAGGTGAATTTGGTTCCTTGATCCAAAACGGGGGACTGACGATCTATCAATTTTCACAGTTGAAGAATGGAGCGAAACTGCCTATCTGCATTGTCGGAGGTTGCCATAACAATCTGTTCAATGTCTCTCTGTTGACGACGATAACCGACCCGCGCAATAGGCGCTCCATGTGGTCCAATGGAGCTCCGATCCCTGAGTGCTGGGGATGGAGCCTTACTGTAAAACCGAACGGAGGGGCGATCGCCACCTTAGGAAACACGGGTCTTGGGTACGAGGCTGGTGGAGAACTCGGAGACCTCAATGGAGATGGAATCAATGAGCCTGATTGCGTCGAGTCGCTCTGCGGGTATCTTGAGACACAATTCTTCAAAGGATACCAGGTGAACCATATTGACTTCTTAGGGAAAAATTGGTGTCAGGCTATCGGTGAGTACCTCCGCATCTACCCGGGGATGGAGCAGTGGAGTGATGCAAAAACCCTTGAACAATGGGTGTTGTTCGGTGACCCCAGCCTGAAGATCGGCGGGTACGCCTCATCGTAGTTTACGCTTCAGGCATGTAGTTCATTTTATGCAGCTTTGACGCATACACGTATTTGTATTTCTTTATCACGTCAGGGAATTTGTTAATAAGGTCTTTCATGATCTCATGGAATTGTTCTAAGCTTTGTACGTGATACTCCAGTTCAAGATCAGAAATCCCGACTGATTTGTCGATCCGTACCAGATACGGGTTGGTCTTTGCATAGTTGATGATCTTGCCTCGTTGTCGATAATCCTTTAAGTCGATATCTGCTTTGAAGAATTGATAGCCGAGCATCCCAAGATCCATTTCAGATCGAAACCCCTGGATGACACCTGTTTTTATGAGCTTCTTGATCCGATAGTTCACGACCGCGACCGTGGTATCGAGTCGTTTCGCGATTTCTTTGACCGGCATGCGCGCGTGGGGTGCTATCAATCGGAGGAGCTTGAAATCCAGTTCGTCAATCATCACCTGAGCACCTCCACCCGTGATTTCAAATTTTGTTCGATCTGATTTTTTTATATCTTCGAGAAGGTACGAATGACGATAGGTGTATAACTGGATGTATACTGAGAATTGCTGTTCCAGAAAATAGTCGCGAAACTGCTTCAAGGTTTCTTCCCAGAACGAGTAAAAATCATTGATATCTTTTACCCACATGATCAACGCAAGGTCAAACCGTCCTTCAGCAGAGATCGTCCACCAGTTCAACTTCTGTTTCGTGAAATATTCGATGATTTCCTTTTCTTTCTCCTGTGTCATATATTGATACACAAGGTAGATGCGAAAGGCGATATACCCAAGTTTAAATGCATCAATGACGGTGTAGAAGGTTTTTATAATCCCGTTTTCAATCAGTTTATTGACACGATATGCCACGACTGTTTTTGAAAGCCCTACTTTACTTCCGATTTTAGCAAAAGATTGACGAGAATCAAGATCTAATTGGTACAGAATCTCCCGATCTTTCGAATCAACTTTTACCATAAATGTATGTTCGTAATTATAATTATAGTATAAAAATTTTTTATTTCGTTCAAAATAGTCAGATGATAATAAGACGAAAATAGAATAACCATGGTACCTTGAAGGAGAAACCATTAGTTTTCTCGGGGAAAAAATGATTCTCTGACAACGAGAACACAGAAAACCTATAAATAAGGTATCTTTCATCACGGTTTACTCATGTGTGGTATCATCGGTATCATCGGGGGACGGCCTGTCTCACATCTTATCTATCATAGTTTATTTACCATCCAACATAGAGGTCAATCATCCGCAGGCATGCTCACCTATGATGGGAACATCCATGTTACAAAAGACTCAGGTCTCGTACGAGATGTGTTTAACGAAGATAAAAAAATCAATAAACCAGGGAACATCGGAATCGGTCATACACGATATTCGACCGCAGGCATGGATGATGAAGAATCACTCAAAAAAAACGCACAACCAGAATACCTCGTCAACCCTTTTTTAGCAGCAGTACACAACGGAAACATTTACAATTGCTCTGAACTAACGAACATTACCGATAGAAAACCACGAACAGATTGCGATATTCAATGGCTCTTGCTCCCCATGGCTGACGAACTGTACAAAAAAGAACTGAACCCAGAAATCATTTTTACTGCCTGCGAACACGTCATGAAAAAAGCAAAGGGGAGCTATTCGGTCATCTATATCGCTGATTCCGGAGACAAACCATATCTCTTTGCTATGACCGACCCACGAAAAGTCAGACCACTCGCCCTTGGAAAATCAAATGGAACCTATTGTCTTGCGTCAGAGACACGGGTGTTTAAAAAAATTAATTTTGATTATGTCAAAGATATCCCGGGTGGCTCGGTGATCGTCATCGACCCGAAAGGGACTATCTACGAAAAACAGATCATCAAGAAGCAGGAACTCCCCTGTATGTTTGAATTTGTCTATTTCGCAAAACCTGACTCACGCATAAACGGCAGGTCGATCCATACCACGCGTCAGGAGATCGGACGGTTACTCGCACAGGAGCAACCAGCCAAGGCAGACCTCGTGATACCAGTCCCCGAGTCAGGAAGACGATACGCCATTGGGTACTCACTGGAATCAGGCATCCCACTCGATGAAGGGATCATGAAGGATAAAGATGAACGATCATTCATACAACAGACACAGGAGCATCGAGAGAAAGTCGTTGAGGAAGGACTGTCATTTCTCCACGCGGTCCTTGAAGATAAACGAGTCGTTTTAGTCGATGATTCTATCGTCCGCGGGACCAATATACGAAAGATCATCCAGGAAATGAAAAACGTTGGGACAAAGGAAGTCCATGTGAGGATCGGATGCCCCCCGCTCATCGCACCATGTTATCTCGGTATCGATATGCGAAGCAAAAAAGAATTCATCGCAAGAAACAGCGATGGAAACATCAAAGCATGGGAACAGATTGCTGAAGAAATTGGGGCAGATTCTTTAGGATACATCAGCGATCAGGGGCTGAAGAAAGCAATCGGATTTGACACCTGCAAAGGATGCATTGATTTCCCAGATGGCTATCCCCCCGAAATGCGTGATGATGTAAAAAAGCTCTTCAAAAACGATAAAAAAGGGATGCGGGCATACGAGTGCATATAACTACATGGTTATCGTATGATAGAAATAACCATTGGATCGTTAGAAGAACAAATCATTAAACTATTGCGGACAACCTACCCTATCACAACCTTTGAAATATCGCAGACCCTTCGAGTATCGCGAAGAGAAATCGAATGGATTTTACATAAATTCCAAGTCAAAGGCATCGTCAAACTCGAACCACTTCCAGATATAACCTACGTCAGGCTATTGCGGAATGATTTTCAGTTCGTAGGACCAAAACAGCAACGCAAAATCATGAAGCACACAACCGATGCCAAAAAAGAGGAGAGCAACACGTACGAAGGCATCATGTATTCCTAACTCACAGCCAAAAGAGAAAAAAAGATAAACGGTAGACTCGTTCTGAGTATCATCCCATTCGAAGAGTGTTCTAAAGAGAGTGAAGGTGGATAGATGGAGACTTCAGCGGTAGAAATAAAAAGAGAAACAAATAACGCCATTAGACCTACAGGGAAACCAAAAATCGCATATTTTTCCATGGAAATCGGGATCGATGAACATATCCCAACCTACAGCGGCGGTCTAGGGGTTCTTGCAGGGGACACCCTGAAATCATGCGCGGACCTCAATGTACCGATTGTCGGAGTCACACTTCTGTCTGAGAAAGGGTATTTTTATCAAGAAATTGACATGGATGGGAATCAAATCGAACTTCCGTATAATTTCAACATCAATGATTTCCTCAAACTGCTCCCAAGTAAAACCTGTGTGAAAATCGAGGGAAGAGACGTTACCGTACGTGTGTGGTACTATCCAGTCCAAGGAACAAGCGGGTTTATCGTCCCAGTCTTCTTCCTTGACACCAATCTTGAAGAGAACTCATCCTATGACCGAGAAATCACCAAATATCTCTACGGAGGAGATAACAAATATCGTCTCGCACAGGAAATCGTCCTAGGCATCGGTGGTGTGCGTACAATAGACTCATTAGGTTATCGGACCATCGATAAATACCATATGAACGAAGGACATGCTGCTCTCGGCACACTTGAATTGTACGATCAGCTAAAGGATGTGGAGAAAGTCAGGAATCAATGTGTGTTTACGACCCACACACCAGTCGCTGCAGGCCATGATCAGTTCGACTTACCATTAGCAAAATCAATGATCGGGGAGTTAATCCCAGACTCCTTGCTGCACGAGTTCACCTTTGAAAACAAGCTCAATATGACCAGACTTGCCCTCTTTTTCAGCCATTACGTGAATGGTGTGGCAAAGAAACATGGAGAAGTATCACGATTGATGTTCCCAGGATACGCGATCGATTCGATCACCAATGGAGTCCATACCCCAACATGGGTCTCTGAACCATTCCAACG
>DATMXJ010000212.1:0-13321 GCA_035561675.1 Thermoplasmatota archaeon | reverse complement strand
CATCAAGAGTGCCAATGGATTTCCTTGTGCTAATATCAATGACCGGATATGTTTTTTCATCAGGGATCATCGAAATATTATCGAGGAAATAATGTCGTGAATTCGTTCGTTTCACTAAGATGATGTCGTTTTGTTCGTCCTCCAACCATATCGACCTCTGATCCTTCAATTGAGAGACGACGGATTGAAAAAGTTCCCATGAGAGCGTCACAAAAGGGTAGGACCGTATGATGATATCATAAGCGGTTTTTGCTTTGATTCGCCCATATTCCAACGCAAGCGATATGATTTGATTGGAGAGGACTGAGAGAGGATTTTGCCGTACCAAAAACTGTTCTAAGGTACCAGTTAATCCCTTACGGGCAATTACTAAACTTTCCGAGAGGTCTTCAGGGTTTGTCGCAAGAATCATCCCTTTTGATGTCTGACCGACTCGATGACCGGATCGACCAACACGTTGGATGATACGAGTGACCTCCCGGGGGGAGTTGTATTGAATCACAAAATCAGTATCACCCACATCGATTCCGAGCTCAAGAGATGAAGTACACACTAATGCTTTCAAGGTCCCGTTTTTGAAATCGTTCTCCGCCTCGATGCGTGCATGTTTTGATAGTGAACCATGATGAACACCGATTTTCTGATCATCGTGCCAGAGGTGAAACCGTGAAGCAAGAATTTCCGCCCCATCCCTTGTGTTGATAAATAAGAGTGTGGAGGTATGTGCATCGATGAGCTCCTTACATCTTCGCAGCAGCGCAACTGATATCGGCTCAATGGATAATCGTTCAGCGAGCGGATAATCCTCCTTTTTAACAGATGGCATTTCGACTCTGATATCGATATGTTTGGTGACATCGATTTCGAGGATTTCCACTGGACGAAACAATGTTTCTTCGTTCCCACCGAGATATCGTGCCACCTCGCTTGGCAGGCCAACGGTAGCAGATAGACCAATCCGTTGGAACCCATGACCAGCCTGTTTTGTAACTTCAAGTAAACGTTCTAATCCGACCGCAAGCTGGGCTCCACGTTCGTCACTGGCCAACTCATGGACTTCATCGATGACGACCCAGCGGACGCTGCTGAGATGCTTCCGTATGCGTCTGCCTGTAAAAAGAATCTGCAGGGTCTCAGGAGTCGTGATTAACATATCTGGTGGAGACCGTGCTTGTTTCGCTCGCTCGCTCGCAGAAGTGTCCCCATGGCGGACCGACACTGAGATACCAAGATGTTTTCCCCAGTCGTATGTCCGACGGAGCATGTCCCGGTTTAATGCGCGTAATGGAGTGATATACAGTATCGAAATCCCTTTGACGGTCTTATCGGAAGAGGTGGATTCTTTTGCATTCAAATACTGATGAAAGATGGGTAGCAATGCTGATTCTGTTTTTCCCAACCCGGTTGGTGCGATCAAAAGCACATGATGTCCGCTGAGAAGAGAGGGGATTGCCTTTTGTTGTGGTTCTGTCGGATGTTCTATGTTATTCGCAGAGAGCAATTCTCGAATACGGGGGTCAAGAAGATCAAAAACTGATTTCATGGGCAAGGATGCATTCTCATCCTGTATTTAGTATTTTTTACTATGAAAAAATGTACTTAGCATAGTGTGAAATCCAACAGAGTACGAGTAGGTTCTTCTATGTTATTTCTCGATTTTTTTCATCGCAAGACAGATTTCAATAGAGGAGACATTTGATTTTCGGCCATCCTCATTCGTCACAACCTCGGTTCCGATATCAATACGTTTTACCTCAGCGTTTGTCAAAAATCGGTTGTGGGTTATTTCTGCTGCATCGACTGCCCTGCTGATTGCGTTACCTCTCGCTTTCAGCACCACCTCGGTAAAACTCCCAGAGTTTAAAACCGCCATGATGGCGGTGACATAATTCATCGGTGGCTTATTTCCGACATAGATGATATTGTTGTCTTCTATTTTCCTTTTCTCATCCGTAGACATACCAAATCTCGCTCCCCAGAAAAATGGTCTGCTTCTTTGTTCTCTGGCAAATGAAAAGTCATTTCTCTTTAATAAAGGTTTTGTTTTTTTAGAGGATATCGGGATGGTATTTGATTGTTTTATCCGTAATAATGACCGCTGGGTTCTTTCTCCTCGTCTCGTCCTTCATGGGGTTTTACATCAAGGACATCTATGGCTAAAATCGCATGCAAAGGGACGATACGAAGCTTTTCAACTGTATCTTTGTGTTCCGCGGATAGTTCAATGACAAGACCAGCTTCTTCGATGCCAATCGTGGCATATCCCCGAAACACTCCTTCTGTTTCCAAGGAGCTGTCTCGTCCACCTATGGAGATGATCTTATAACGTGATCCTTCTATGAGTTTCCAGTCTTCCTTTTTATCCATTGAGTCACTTCCTTTTTGTTTCGATGAGTCGTTGAAGATGTTCGACTGTCTTGCCGTAATTCTCAACTGCTACTTTAATATGTGCTTCAACGAAATTCCATGCTTTTTCAAAATTCCCATAGCGCAATCGATAGGCTTTTTTCTGCTGTTTTGAGACTTCATCAAACACTGAGACTTCCTCAAGGATATCAAAGCCTTTCAGTTTGTTGAGGTGCCGATAGACCGTTGGTCGTGAGGTCTTCAAGGTCGCTGCGATATCATCAACAAACCATGCTTTTGTTGGGTGTTTGAGGAAGAAATCCGCGAATATTTTATAGGGGATGAGAGGATCAGAGCCTTTTGAAAGATACCCGATTTGTTCAAAGAACATCTTCGCGGCAGTATCAAAATCTTCTTCACCGGTCAGCGGTGTGTTGCTGACAATCTGCATTTCGAAACCCATAGGTTCAGCCTCGACATCCCTGAATACATTCGTCAATTAATAACGTTTCTTTAACAGAGAAAAGGAAAAAAAATTATTCGGTAGTGGAACAGGCTTTACTTTAAAGAAGAGGAAGATAGTTTTCCACTTCCCATTTGGTCACCTGTAAGCGATAGGTATCCCATTCTTTTCGCTTCACATGAATCAAATTCTCAAAGACATGGTCACCAAGTGTTTCCCGTACCAACTCACTTTTACTCATCACCGCCACGGCATGGCCAAGGCTTTCCGGAAGCTGTTCAATACCGTATTTTTGACGTTCTTCCTCTGACAATGCATAGATATTCTTTTCAACCGGGGCCGGCGCCTCAAGTCTATCTTCGATTCCTCGTAAACCTGCTGCAAGCATCACTGAAAATGCTAGATACGGATTGCAGGCAACATCAGGATTTCGAAGTTCACACCGCGTGCTTTTACCTCGTTTCGATGGGATACGGATCAGCGCACTGCGATTCCGGTTTGCCCAGGCGATATAGGTCGGTGCTTCATACCCTGGGACTAATCGTTTGTAGGAATTCACTGTCTGATTCAACACACAAGAAAGGTCTTTAATATATTTCAGGAGACCTGCGATAAATTGGTATGCTATGGGACTTAATTGGTTTTTATCCGTAGGGTCATAGAATGCATTTGAACCATCTAATGTGAAGAGCGATTGATGGGTATGCATACCAGAACCACACTGTCCATAAAGTGGCTTGGGCATAAAAGAAGCATGGAGGTTATGTTTTGTTGCAATGACCTTCGTGATATATTTCAAAGTAATCACTCGGTCAGCGGTGGTGATCGCATCCGCATAATTAAAGTTGATTTCTTGCTGACCGTCAGCACATTCATGGTGAGCGGTATACGGTTGGATTCCGACCGCCTCTAATGCTAAGGAGATATCAGCTCGGACTCCTTCAGCAAGATCACGATGTGATAAATCAAAGTACCCTGCGGTATCGTTTGGAATGATGGTCGAGTTCTCACCATTTTTTTTAAACAAAAAAAACTCACATTCAGGGCCTGTATTATAGATATAACCAAGAGCGGCTGCCTTATCTACCATTTTTTCTAAAATATATTTCACATCACCTTCGAATCGCTTCCCGTTCGGCTCGAAGATATCACAGTTGAGTTTCGCAGTTTTTCTTTCTTCGACGTTCTCGGGAAGAATCACAAAACTTGCAGGATCAGGTTTTGCGATTTTATCTGATTCTTCAATGGTTGCATACCCCGCGATTGACGATGCATCAAATGGGATACCCTCATCCAAGGCAGATTCAAGCCCGTTTACCGGTATTACGATGTTCTTAGGCATTCCAAGAATGTCAATAAATTGTAGACGAACGAAATGAACATTATTTTCCCGGACCATGGCTAGGACAGATTCCTTATTCAACGATTTCGTCGTATATGTACTGATCATGTTCCTCACCTATTTGATAGTATTCTTAAGGACAAAAATGATTCATTTCTGTCACTCAGTCTGTATAAAGATTATGTATTAATAGCTTATCGAACTTCCGATTTTTTCCAAAAAAAATAATATTTTCTCCGGGAAACATCTGTATTTTTTAAAAAAATATATAAAAGACAACACATAGGAATATTTAATTACAGGCTTTGTATTAAATAATTATATTATCGTGTAAAGAAAAGTAATTTGAAGGGGGATATAAATGAATAAAAGAATAAAATATGTAATAATAAGCCTCATCATCTGTACACTGTGTATTCCGACAGCTCTGAACGCCACTGGGAACAATGTGTTTTCCCAAGAAAATAGGAAAACCATTAATGAACGATGGATCACAGTACCTGATTCATCAGTTGTATTGAAATTATGGGACGAACAACTCGATACAAGTGAAATCGTGCCGTTTTATTCCATCAGTCTGGACTATGGAAAAACGTATGTGAGAACAGTCCAACCGTCCTACGAAATTGGTCTGCGGTACGCGCATTTCGATCCTTTGATAGGAGAACCATCCATCGAACCTTTATTGACTTCAAGTGATGATACGCATCTTTTCATTGTCCAGTTTTTCACACAGCCACTTCAAGAATTTCAAGAAGCAATCACCGCTTGTGGAGGTGCGGTCCGTCATTATATCGCTCAATACGCGTATCTTGTCGAGATGAGCGACTCAGTCCGAACAGAGGTCGAGACATTGCCATATGTGCGTTGGATTGGGCCGTATCATCCCGCGTACCGGCTTGAGGAATTCATGCTAGATAACGTAAATAATGCCGATCAAGTCTACCCTCTGCAACACTATAATATTCAAGTTCTTTCTGTAGAACAAAAGAAAATCGTTGCAGAGCATATCAGGACAATCGGTGGAACGATAAACAAAGAAGATGCAGGGAAATTCCTCGTCGAAGCCACCTTATCGCCAGAGCAACTGTTCGTGGTCATTCGTTGGGATGAAGTGCTGTTTGTTGATCGATGGAGCGCGTATGAAGCCGATATGGATATCGCACGGGAAATTGGTGGGGCGAACTATATCGAATCCATAGCGGGGTACAACGGGAGCGGCGTCCGAGGTGAGGTTTTCGATGCAGGGTTCAATCTTGCTCACGTTGATTTTCAATCACGTCCATTGATCTTACATGGGAACGTGGGAAGTGATTATCATGGTGCCTCAACCTCAGGGATCGTCTTTGGGGATGGAACCGGTAATCCACAGGCTCGAGGGATGCTTCCTGAAGGTCAAGGAATTGTCGGCGATTATAATTATATCGGGTTGGAGGGAACGAATCGATATACCCACACAGGAGAGTTAGGACAAGATCCATACTATGGCGTATTTGAGACCTCAAGTGTCGGAAGCGATCGGACGACCGATTACACCACGATATCCGCGGATACCGACTCCGCACTCATAGATTTCGATGTTCTCCATTGCCAATCACAAAGCAACGCTGGCGACCAGATGTCCCGGCCACAGGCATGGGCGAAGAACATCGTCTCTGGTGGAGGTATTTACCACCAAAACACTCTGACAAAAACCGATGACGAATGGAATTACGGAGGGAGTACTGGACCTGCTACTGACGGAAGAATAAAACCTGATCTTTGTTCTTTTTATGATTGGATATTCACGACAACCGGAGGGGGTCCAACCGCTTACACTGATAACTTTGGTGGCACGAGCGGAGCAACACCGATCATCGCTGGTCACTTCGGTTTATTTTATCAAATGTGGTCTGATGGCATCTTCGGAAACGAGGTTGACCCGGATGGAACGGTCTTTGAGAACCGACCTCATATGACAACAGCGAAAGCGATGATGATTAACACCGCCGATCAATACCCTTTCAATGGAACATCGGAGGATAAAACCCGTATGCACCAAGGATGGGGGATGCCATCTGTGAAAAACCTCTATGATTTACGAGATAATTTCTATATCATTGATGAAACAGATGTCCTTGAAAACTTAGATGTATCAACCCACATGGTTGCGGTTGAATCAGGGTCACCATACCTAAAGGTCACCATGACCTATGCAGATCCTGCAGGAAACCCAGCGGTCCAAACCCAGCACCGTATTAATGATTTAACCTTGCAGGTTATCTCTCCATCCAATGTGATATACTGGGGAAATTATGGCCTCAAGACTGGTGTCTGGTCTCAGCCTGATGGTACAGCTGATACGAAAGACACGGTCGAATGTGTCTTCATTCAGAACCCTGAAGTCGGGACCTGGACCGTCAAGGTGTCCGCAGATGAAATAATCCAGGATTCTCACATTGAAACACCAGAATTAGATGCAGACTATGCGTTGGTGGTAAGCCCAGTTCTTTCCGCACCATTCCCACCAGAGATCAACGGATCGACCCAAGGAGACATTGGACGTCAGTTGGATTTCACCTTCGTCACAACTGACCCGGGGAATTCGAACCTGTATTATTGGGTCGAATGGGGCGATGGAAACTATAACGAATGGGTTGGTCCCTCAGCCTCCGGAGCTCCTGTCACGATCTCACATACCTGGTCTGAGAAAGGGAATTATTCGATCACTGCAAAAGCGAAGAACCTCCTAGGGGTTGAAAGCGATTGGTCAGAACCCTTTGATCTGACGATTATCGCACCAAGACTTGAGGTAGGTGTGGTTTCTGGTGGTCTATTCAAGGTTAAAACAGTCATCAGAAACACAGGTGCCATCGATATTACACAAATAAAATGGAATATCACCCTCTCAGGGAATGTGTTCATCGGTAAGCAGACAAGCGGTAGTTTGTTAAGTATCTCACCAGGTGGAGAACGGTCGATCAGCTCGGATTTTATTCTCGGACTCGGTAAAACGATTATCACAGTCTCAGCGTCAAATCCCTATAACTCAGTTACCATGACACAGAATGCAACGGTACTGTTGTTCTTCATCAAAGTGTAAACCGTACAATCTTTCCTCTTAGAAACACGAGAATCGTGTTTCATTCTTTCATTTTTTGGTAGTGAGCAAAACATTTACATAGGGTTCTGAAAATCAACACTATAATGAAAAGTACATTGCGGTGTCAATCCTGTCAGAAAGAATACCCATCGTCTGAGCCGAGATGGCACTGCACCTGCGGCGGGTTACTGACTCTTGATTTTCACGCACGATTCCCAATAAAGAAAATCAAAAAAAGAAAACCGACTCTCTGGCGATACCGCGAAGCACTACCTATCGAACACGATCAGCATATCATCTCTTTTGATGAAGGATTCACCCCCCTTATTGAGGAAGAGTTGTTTGACAAAAAGGTCCTGTTAAAACAAGACTATCTTTTCCCAAGCGGATCATATAAAGATCGTGGGGCAACGGTGCTAGTCAGTAAGATAAAGGAGTTAGGAATCAAAAGAGTCGTTGAGGACTCTTCCGGCAATGCAGGTGCTGCGGTTGCAGCATATTGCGCAAAAGCATCTATCGATTGTCACATCTATGTCCCAGAAAAGACCTCCCCGGAGAAACTCATACAAATCAAACAATACGGAGCACATCTACATATGATACAAGGGAGCCGGGAAGATACCGCACAGGCAACATGGGAACACGCACGAACGACATACTACGCGAGTCACTATTGGAACCCCTATTTTTTCCATGGGACAAAAACATGTATCTTCGAAATCGTTGAACAACTCGGATGGAAACCACCCGATATCCTTTTCATCCCGGTCGGTAACGGAACACTCCTCAATGGCTCATACATCGGTTTAAAGGAATTACAACAAGAAGACATTATCGACAAGCTTCCGAGGATTATCGGAGTACAAGCGGAGAACTGCGCACCATTAGCAAATGCATGGAAAAACAATAGTATGCCTATCCCTTTTAAAACCCCGAAGGAGACAATCGCAGAAGGTATCGCGATAACCAACCCCGCACGAGCAAACGATATTCTCCATTCGATAAAAGAAACAAACGGTGATATAATCACAGTAACCGAAAAAGAGATTCTTGAAGCCTTGTACTACATTCGACGGAAAGGATATTATATCGAACCGACCTCAGCAGTCGCGATCGCAGGGTTAAAAAAACTAGTAACCCGGAAAAATAATCGTGTGGTCATCCCCCTCACAGGACATGGTCTTAAAACAAAAAAAATGCTACGATAAAAAATCTATATTGACCCTTATTAAAAAACTGCTCTATCTCCATATTTTTTTTATGTTTTTATTCAAAGGAGACTAGGCAAAGTATTAAAAGGAAATAATGATACCAAACCACAAAAAACGCGGAGGCATTGTAATGGATAAATCTGTCGAAGAATTCATGATAAAAGTAAAGGAAAAAAATCCAGGGGAAAAAGAATTTCATCAAGCAGTCCAAGAAGTCGTAGAAAGTCTCATGCCGTACATTCAGAAAAACCCTAAATATAAAAAAGCCAAGATTTTAGAACGCATGGTAGAACCAGAACGTACAATCTTGTTTCGCGTTCCCTGGCTGGACGACAAAGGCGAAATCCAGATTAATCGAGGGTACCGTATCGAAATGAATAGCGCGATTGGACCTTACAAAGGGGGGCTTCGTTTTCACCCAAGCGTCACCTTAAGTATTTTAAAGTTTTTAGCGTTCGAGCAAGTATTTAAAAACAGTTTGACGACACTACCGATGGGTGGTGGGAAAGGAGGATCTGATTTTGATCCGAAAGGAAAAACCGATAATGAGGTCATGAAATTCTGTCAATCTTTTATGACCGAGTTACAAAGATATATCGGTCCGGATACAGATGTCCCCGCAGGAGACATTGGTGTTGGTGGTCGTGAAATCGGTTTTATGTTTGGACAATACCGAAGACTGAGAAATGAATTTACTGGGGTCCTTACCGGCAAGGGACTAAACTGGGGTGGCAGTCTGATTCGACCAGAGGCAACAGGATACGGTGCTACCTATTTTGCACAGGAAATGCTTAAGACGAAAGGAGAGTCATTCAAAGGAAAAACCTGTGTCGTCTCAGGTTCAGGAAACGTTGCACAGTACACCGTAGAAAAAATTAACCAACTTGGTGGAAAAGTTGTAACCTTATCTGATTCGTCAGGAACAATCTATGATCCTTCTGGAATCGATGATAAAAAACTTACCTATATAATGGAATTGAAAAATGTCCAACGGGGACGCATCAAAGAATATGCAGAGAAATATAAATGCGATTACGTAGCAGGGAAGACACCTTGGCATTTTCCTTGTGATTGTGCATTTCCTTCAGCGACACAGAATGAAATTGGCAAACAAGATGCAAAGACACTCGTTGACAACGGTTGCATCCTAGTCGCAGAGGGAGCAAATATGCCAACAGCTCCTGAGGGCGTCGAGATTTTTATCGAAAGTAAGATTCTTTATGGACCGGGAAAAGCAGCAAACGCAGGCGGTGTGGCAACCAGTGGTCTGGAGATGTCACAAAATAGTGCTCGTATCTCCTGGAGCAGAGAGGAAGTCGACAAAAAATTACAATGGATCATGGCACAAATTCACAACTCGTGTGTGAAATACGGAAAAGAAGGTGACTTCGTCAACTATGTCAAAGGTGCGAACATCGCAGGATTTGTCAAAGTCGCCGATGCTATGATTGATCAAGGACTCATCTAATATCGTCCTTCTTTCTTTTTTTTATTTATTTCATCTATATTCCGAGGAAAAAACTACCCATCAAGGTTGTCGAGTGGATAGAGAGAAATCAAAGGTTAGGAATGAAGAAAAAATCTGTCGTGATACGCAAGGGAGCTAAAGAAGATCTGGAAGTATTCTTTGAACTGTACTGGATATCATCCCTGGAACACACTCATTATAGTGGTGTGCTCGATAGCCTGAAACCAAAAGAAAAATGCCGGGAATATATCATCGATCGTCAGCAGGAATTGTTAAAAGATCCAACTCAATTTTTTTTTGTTGCAGAAGATGAAAAAAAAGTTGTTGGAATTATCACTGGACATGTGGGAGAACGAGATGAAGCACGAATCTATAGGATAGAACGTATTGGATTTGTCGATGAGGTTTGTGTCGATCCTAACTATCGACATAGCGGCATTGGAAACAGGTTACTGGAGGCGATGCTGAAGCAACTCTATGAAGAAGATATTGAGTTTGTAGGAGTTGGTGTCGCATTTAAGAACCCAGCGTTTCATTTCTACAAATCCTATGGTTTTACACCAGAAGGAATGTGGCTTATCCAAAGAAAGAAATCATACCCGAAGAAAAAACAAGGAAAAAAATAACATTTGATTCATTGTATTTCTGTAAACGATCGAATATCGAAAATTTTTATACACTGCTCTAAATGAAAGGATAAACCAATCATTTGGAGGTTGAGATTCTTTTTTCGATTCATATTTACAGTGAGATGATCTAATTTTTAAGGTGAAAATTCTCATTGAGTACAAAAAATTGGAAAAAAGCAGTTACTCATGATAAAAAAGGTGTTCAAAAAACTCAGCATTTTCATGCGCTTCTTTATAACTCATAGCTTGACTGATCATCAAATCGAGTTCAGCGTATTCATGGGCAAGAATCGAGCGTCGGCGTTCAACGTCTGCATAAACGTTCTCCCGTATCCAAATCTCGTTTTCCGGTATTTTATATCGCAGATGAACTGGGAGTTCATTTTGTGGAACAAGTCCATGCAATGCGATATAGTCTCCCATTTCTTCATTGCTTTTTACTACTATTTTGAAATATAACCATGGTTCATGTGTCCAACATGATTTGATGACTTCGCGATAGTATACCTTTTCTTTGACTCCTTTTTGCATCTCCGGCACTATTTCAGAAGGAGGCAGTTGTGATTTCGAGGAGCTCTCTTCGCCTTCCTTTTTTTCTTTCTTTTCACCTGTTTCATCGGTCATTTCTTTCTCCGTAATTGCACTAAGAGTCGATCGTAATATCTCGCATCAATACGATACAATTTTAATTATTTTTATTGATACGACTTTATAAATGATGGAGATTTTGTTACATCCCGATATCCAATAGGAAGTATCGAATATGAATTATATAAAAACATCCTCCAAAAACGATTGGAAAACACGTCTTGTCCACTTGTTTACCTTTTATTCCTTATTCCTAAATTATTTATATAGGATTACAATACATGGTGGGCGAAGAAGAGGCGTTTGAATTATGCAAGCTAAGCAGGAATTAAAACAAGAAAAAGGAACAACTGGGGTTTTTAGAAAAGAAAAAGAAGGCTTTAACCCCTTTAAAATGGCTCAACAACAATTTGATAGGATTGCAGACCAACTTGGTCTTGACGAACCAACGCGGGAGCTATTACGAAATCCACTCCGAGAGTACAGTTTTTCAATCCCAATTCGTATGGACGACGGTAACATTAAGGTCTTTAGAGGATTTCGTGTTCAACATAATGACGCACGAGGACCTTGTAAGGGCGGGATTCGCTTTCACCCCCAAGAAACCCAGGACACGGTTCGCGCACTCTCTATGTGGATGACCTGGAAATGTTCAGTCGCTGATATCCCCCTCGGCGGAGGAAAAGGTGGCATCATTTGTGATCCCCATAATCTCTCTGAAAATGAACAAGAGAGGCTCTGCAGAGGATGGGTACGACAGATCGCTCGCGATATCGGACCGGTCCGAGATATTCCAGCACCTGATGTGATGACAAGCGGACAGCACATGCTATGGATCATGGATGAATACCAGACAATTATGGGTGGACAGTACCCTGGTTTAATCACTGGAAAACCAGTCGAACTCGGTGGGTCCCGTGGAAGAACCGAAGCAACAGGATATGGAATTATCTATATCCTTCGTGAACTGTTAAAAGAAATGAAAATGGATATCACGAAAACAACGACATCAATCCAAGGGTTTGGAAATGTCGCTCGCTATTCAGCTGAGTTATTTATCCAATATGGAGGCACCGTCATCTCAGTAGCTTGCTGGGATCAGGGAGAAAACCAAACCTATAGTTACTATAAAAAAACAGGGATCAAACTCGATGAGCTCATAAAAATCACCGATCGTTTCGGCACCATTGATAAAAAACAAGCGGAGAAGCTTGGTTATGAGGTCCGACCAGGTGATGATTGGTTAAAACAGGATGTAGATATCCTTATACCTGCAGCTCTTGAACATTCGATTACTGAAGAAAACGTTAGTCAGGTAAAACCACGGGTGAAAATCATTATCTGCGGTGCAAATGGACCAGTGACCCCGGAGGCAGAGAATATCCTTGAGAAAAAAGGGGTTATTGTCATCCCTGATTTTCTCGCAAACGCAGGTGGTGTCGTCTGCAGTTATTTCGAGCAAGTTCAAAGTAACCAGAACTACTATTGGACAAAAGAAGAAGTCCTTGGGAAGCTCGACAATAAGATGACAGATGCGTTTTATAAGGTATGGGAGCTTTCAAAACGGAAGAAAATACGGGCGAGTGACGCTGCATACATGATTGCGATTTCCCGAGTCGCTGAAGCATGTAAAATGCGAGGCTGGGTGTAATCTGACCCTATGAACATCCGGTTCAACGATAGAGAAAAAAAAATCATCAATTGTATCGAAGAAATCACGGGTATCACCCCAACTATTTCCAAACAACCTGAACTTGAAAAAGAGCAACACATTGAACCATATCGAATAAAACAAATTCTACTCCTTTCTTCTTCGTATCATTTTTTTCAATTAGAAGAAGAAGGGAGATTGAGTTCCCTCTTACAGGAGAACTATGCATCGCACGGTCGTGATTCGCCACCGCAGATAACACATGTTGAAAGCCAAGAGGAATGCTTTTCTCTTCTTAAAAATCAACGGTTCGATCTTGTCATTATTTTTGACAAACTTGATGATATTGATAGTTTCTCTTTGGCAACACAGATAAAATCATTCACAAACATCCCGATTGTGCTTTTGGGGAACAATATCGCAGAACTCATTAAAATTGAAGAGAAAAACACAGAACATATTTTGAGTAAAATATTGACATGGAATGGTGATGGAAAAATCATTCTCACCATCATCCAACTCATAGAGGATTCTGTTAATA